>NZ_VCIW01000021.1 GCF_005765165.1 Paenibacillus antri
GTCAGCCCCGCATCCTCGTGTAGTCTGATTAAAACACAAATGACCCGTAAGAGGGTCACTTTTTTCAAAGTGTCCATCTTACGGGTCACAGTTCACTATGACCGGGGCGGCTTTTTTGCATTCATTTCGCACGCGTCTATTATCGACAGCGTTCGACGAAATTTGACGCGCGTCAACATAAATTGACGACTTTCGACCTAGGGATATATTCTTATGTCAGGTTAGTGATCGCTTACTTACATAGGTTCCGGAGGTGGGGGAATGGAAGGTTCGCCTCGCAAAGAAAGCATAACGCTGAAGGCGATCGACATCGTACACGAGATGGGATTTCAAGGACTGACGACCCGGGAAATCGCGAAGCGGGAAGGCATCTCGGAAGCGGCGATTTACCGCCACTTCAAAAACCGGGACGAAATCGTCGCCGCCGTCGTCGCGTATTACGCGAAGTTCGACCACAACTTCGTGGAATCCATTAACGATCTCCAGCTGAGCCCGCTCGAATCGATCGTCTCGCTCCTGGAGCGGATGGCGGCCTATTACGAAGAATACCCGGCGATCTCCTCCATTATGAACGCGTTCGATTCGATGCAGTACGACGCTGCCATGGCGGAGACGACCGCCGGCATTTATTTGTTCCGGAAGACGGCGGTGGAAGATTTGCTGCGCCAAGCGCAGGAAGACGGGGCGTTGAGCCGGGACGTAGATCCGGGCCTGTTCAGCTCCATCCTCTGGAGCGCTTTCTTCTCTCAAGTGTATGAATGGAGAGGCTGCGGCCGCGCCTTCTCCTTACAAGAGCAAACCGCGGCGGCCATTGGAATGCTGCTGCGACTCGCAACAGAAAAGACGGGGTGAACCGATACCGATGATGGAACATGGCAAACGCGAGCCGATGTTCGAGATGTTCCTGTACGAATCCAATCAACTGATCGAGCAACTCGAGCAGACGATCCTCGACGTCGAACGCTGCGGCGCGATGACGCTCGAGCAGATTAATCAAATTTTCCGCGTCATGCACACGATTAAGGGTTCCTCGGCCATGATGATGTACAACCATATTTCGGAGCTGACCCATTACGCGGAGGATCTGTTTCATTACTTGCGGGAGCATCCGTCGGCGATCGACGACCCGACGTCGTTGACCGATCTCGTTCTGTCGGTGTCCGACGCGATGAAGAGCGAGCTGCGGAAGATCGACCGCGGGGAAGAGACGAAGGATCACTTCTCGGAGCTCGTCGCGGATGTAAGGGCATACATACATAATTTGAAAGAACAGGGCGTCGGCGGCAAGACCGCGCCGTCGAACGCGCTTCGCGAAACCGTCGAGCGGCAACCGCAAGCGAAGCTGGCTCGATCGGACCGCGCGGAGCCGGGAACGACGGCGTACGAGGCGGTTCTCCGGTTCGACGAGGACTGCGGCATGGAAAATATCCGCTGCTTCACGGTCGTCCATAACTTGAAGGATAACGCGGACATATTCGGCTACGAGCCCGAGGATATCATGACGAACCACGAAGGCAGCTCCGAACGGATTCGCCGGGACGGGTTCCGCATCGCATTCTCTTCTCCGCAGGGATACGACGAGCTGATCGAGTTTTTCGCAGGCTCCAGCTATATCAGCAAGGTCGATCTGACGACGGTCGCCGCCGCGTCGGAGACCGTCGAGGCGGTTCCGGAACAGGATGCAAGGCCGTCCGCGGATAGCAAGACGCCGGCGCCGACGTCCGCCATGCAAGCGGCGCAGGAGTCGATCCAGAGCACGCAGAGCCACTTCCTTAGCGTCAACGTCGAGAAGATGGACAAGCTGATGGATTTGGTCGGCGAGCTCGTGATCTCCGAGGCGATGGTGACGGAGCATCCGGAGCTGCGGGGGCTGCAGCTGGACCAGTTCTTGAAGGCGGCCAGACAGCTGAAGAAAATTACCGGAGAGCTGCAGGACGTCGTGATGTCGATTCGGATGGTGCCGCTGTCGGCGACGTTCCAGAAGATGAATCGCATCGTGCGCGACATGTCGAAGAAGCTGAACAAGGATGTAGCCTTACATATTGCAGGCCAGGAAACCGAGGTCGACAAGAGCATCATCGAGCATCTGTCCGACCCGCTCATGCACATGATCCGCAACTGCGTCGACCACGGCGTGGAGGCGGCGGAAGAACGAGCGGCGGCGGGGAAGCCGGCGCAAGGCGCGGTCTGGCTCGAAGCGAGGAACGCCGGCGGCGAAGTGTGGATTACGATTCGCGACGACGGCCGGGGGCTCGACAAAAACAAGATTTTGGCGAAGGCGAAGTCGAACGGCTTGCTTCATAAGGCCGAAGAGGAATACAGCGAACGGGAAATCTACTCCATGATTTTCCTGCCGGGCTTCTCGACCAAGGAGGCGGTCACCGAATATTCCGGCCGGGGGGTCGGGATGGACGTCGCGAACAAGAACATTCAAGCGCTCGGCGGCACGATTCACGTCGAGAGCGTTCTCGGCAAGGGAACCTCGGTCGTCGTGAAAATACCGCTGACGCTCGCCATCATCGACGGCATGACGATCAAGGTCGGCGACTCCCGGTTTACGGTGCCGACCGGCTCGATCCGGGAATCGTTCCGGGTGAACGACGAAGAAATTATTCGCGATCCGGACGGCAACGAGATGCTGCTTATTCGCGGCCGATGCCATAAGGTGCTTCGCTTGTACGAACGGTATGCGCTTCGCACCGAGGTGACGGCGCTCGATCGGGGCGTCATGCTCATGGTGGAGTACGAAGACGAAGCGGTCTGTATTTTCGCCGACGAGCTGCTCGGCAAGCAGCAGGTCGTCGTGAAGTCGCTGCCGCCGATCTTAAAGAAGATCAACGGCGTTTCGGGGTGCACCCTGCTCGGCGACGGGAGCATCAGCTTGATTTTGGACATATCCGGATTGCTGCAGCCGGCAGCCTAGAGAGGAGACGACGACATGTCGGACATCATATTGGATCAAGCGTTTATGGAAGAGGATACCCAGAAGGGGAAGTTCCTGACCTTCGTCTTGGGGACGGAAGAGTACGGCATCGAGATCAAATACGTAACGGAAATCATCAATCTGCAGCCGATCACGGTCGTGCCGGAAGTGCCTGTATATATGAAAGGGATCATTAACCTCCGAGGCACGATCATTCCCGTCATGGACGTGCGGCTTCGGTTCCAGAAGCCGGTTCGGGAGTACAACGACCGGACATGCATCATCGTCATTCACTTCGAGGACGTCACCATCGGGCTGATCGTCGACAGCGTCGCGGAAGTGCTGAACATCGCGGACGGCGACATCGTCGACCCGCCGAACATGAATCAGACGAGCCAACGGTACATCCGCGGCATCGGCAAGGTGAACGGCAGCGTGAAGCTGCTGCTCGACTGCTCGAAGCTGATCGGCGACGACGAGCTGCAGCAGATCAAGCCGAATTCATGAGAGATCTATGATAAGCAAGGAGGCGTTTCTTGCCATGAGGCAATGGTTATTGGACCTGAATCTTCGGATCAAGCTGATTTCCGCTTTCGTTGTCGTCGCATGTATCGCTGCCGTTGTCGGAGTATTCGGGATCTTGAACATGAACGCGATCAGCGACAAGGGTCAAGAGATGTACGAGGTGGACACTCGGCCGCTCGCGGTATTGGGTCAATGGTCCGGGTTATATCAGAATACGAGGGTTTCGGCGAGGGACGTGCTCCTCTCCGACGAGCCGGAATATAAGCAGGAGCGGGCGGACCGGACCGCCGAGCTCTTCAAGGCAATGGAACCGTTGCTGGCGGACTTCGCTTCGTCCGTTCACGACGACGAGGTTCGCGAGGTATACGACACGCTCGAAAGAGCCTTCGGTCCCTATTACGAGGGTACAATGGAAGTCGTGCGCATGGGCCTGACCGGTCAGGAAGAACAAGGCATGAGGCAGTTGTACGACATGGTCGAGCTGACTTCGATCGTAACGGATGCGTCGGAAGACCTCATGGCGCTCGTGTCGGAGCAGGCGGACGAGAAGGCGGACTCGAATACGGCTTTAAGCGATCGGTCGACGAGGGTCATGCTCGTCTTCATCGCCGCGGCCATGGCCTTAGCCATCGCGCTGGGCATGTTGATCGCCCGCATGATCGCCCGTCCGGTACAGACGCTCGTCGAGGCGTCGCGGAAGGTAGCCGACGGAGACCTGAACGTGAACATCGACATTCGGACGAAGGACGAGATCGGCACGCTGGCGCAGGCGTTCGGTGCGATGACGGACAGCATGAACGAGGTGCTGCATAACATCGCGAACGCGTCGGAGCAGGTCGCTTCGGGCTCCCGTCAAGTGTCGGAGGCGAGTCAAGAGCTGTCGCAGGGCTCGACGGAGCAGGCGTCCTCGATTCAGCAGCTGACGACGTCGATGGAACAAATCGCCTCGCAGACGAAGCAGAACGCCGCGAATGCCGAGGAAGCGAACCGCTTGGCGCTGTCGGCGAGCGCGGACGCGGAGCAGGGCAACGGCCGGATGAAAGAGATGCTGGCGGCGATGGAGCAAATCAACGAATCGTCGGGCAACATCTCCAAGATTATCAAGGTGATCGACGAAATCGCGTTCCAGACGAACATCCTCGCGCTGAACGCGGCGGTCGAGGCGGCTCGGGCAGGGCAGCACGGCAAGGGCTTCGCGGTCGTCGCCGAGGAAGTGCGCAACCTCGCGGCGCGCAGCGCGAACGCAGCGAAGGAGACGACGGCGCTGATCGAAGGCTCGATCAAGAAGGTCGAGGCCGGCACGAAGATCGCGAACGACACGGCGGCCGCGCTCGAGAAGATCGTGGGCGGCGTCGGCAAGGCGGCGCAGCTCGTCGGTTCGATCGCAAGCGCCTCGAACGAGCAAGCCGCGGGCATCATGCAGGCGAACCAGGGCATCGCGCAGGTGTCGGACGTCGTTCAGGCGAACTCGGCGACCAGCGAGGAGTGCGCCGCGGCGAGCGAGGAGCTGTCCGGCCAGTCCGAGCAGCTGAAGGAGATGGTCGGCAAGTTCCGGTTGAAGCGGAACGCGCTTTCGTCGGGCTTCGCCGGCTACGAATCTTACGCGGGACTCGATTCGAACCGCGCGAGGTTCGCGTCGGCGTACGCTCGGTCGGAGGTGGCCGCGGCATCCGGCAAGAAGAGGGTCCGATTGGACGACGACTTCGGGAAATACGAGTAATCCATTGAAATTAAAAACCTATGAGGGGCGTTCATATCCATGGATTGGTTTCGGAACCTACGCATCAGCAGAAAGTTACTATCGTCGTTCGGTCTCATCGCGGTCTTGGCGGGCGCGATCGGCGCGATCGGCTCCCTCAGCTTGGCGAACGTGACCGGTAAGCTGTCGGACGCCTACGAGTATAATACGAAGCCGATCGCAGGAATCGGGAACTGGCTGGAGCAATACGCCAGCATGAAGGTCGTGCTGCGCGACGCGCTCATTCAAGACGACCCGGAATATCTCGCGAGTCGGAAGGCGCGGTTCGACGAGCTGAAGCAGCAGATGGACGGTTCGTTGGCCCAATACGCCACAGGCATCGCCTCCGAAGAAGAACGCGCACAGTACAACAAGCTTGTCGAAACGTTCAATACCTACTTTAAACATTTGGAAAATACGATTCAGGCCGCCGTGGACGGCGATAAGGCGCGAGCGATTCAGCTGTACAAGGAAGGCAATGACTTGAATACCGTCGTGAACGAGGTCGGCCGGGGCATTATGCAGCTGAATATGAAGATGGCCGAGCAAGATTTGGCGTCGAACAAGGCGTCCTCCCAGCAGTTGATCGCCGTTATGATCGTGCTCAGCATTGTGGGCGCCATCGCGGCCATGGTGCTCGGCGTCGTCATCTCGCGTATGATCAGCCGTCCGATCCAGACGCTCGTCGACGCGTCGCGGAAGGTGGCCGACGGGGATATGAACGTCGATATCGGCATCCGGACGAAGGACGAAATCGGCACGCTGGCGCAGGCGTTCGCCGCGATGACGGACAGCATGAACGAGGTGCTGCATAATATCTCGAACGCGTCGGAGCAAGTCGCTTCGGGCTCCCGTCAAGTGTCGGAAGCGAGCCAAGAGCTGTCGCAGGGCTCGACGGAGCAGGCGTCCTCGATTCAGCAGCTGACGGCGTCGATGGAGCAGATCGCGTCGCAGACGAAGCAGAACGCGGCGAACGCGGAACAGGCGAATATGCTGGCGGTGTCGGCGAGCGCGGACGCGGAGCAGGGCAACAGCCAGATGAAAGAGATGCTGGCGGCGATGGAGCAAATCAACGAATCGTCGGGCAACATCTCGAAGATCATCAAGGTCATCGACGAAATCGCGTTCCAGACGAACATCCTCGCGCTGAACGCGGCGGTCGAGGCGGCGCGGGCGGGGCAGCACGGCAAAGGCTTCGCGGTCGTCGCCGAGGAAGTGCGCAACCTCGCGGCGCGCAGCGCGAACGCGGCGAAGGAGACGACGGTGCTGATCGAAGGCTCGATCAAGAAGGTCGAGGCCGGCACGAGAATCGCGAACGACACGGCGGCCGCGCTCGAGAAGATCGTGGGCGGCGTCGGCAAGGCGGCCGACCTCGTCGGTTCGATCGCGAGCGCCTCGAACGAGCAGGCCGCGGGCATCATGCAGGCGAACCAGGGCATCGCGCAGGTGTCGGAGGTTATTCAGGCGAACTCGGCGACGAGCGAGGAGTGCGCCGCGGCGAGCGAGGAGCTGTCCGGGCAGTCCGAACAGCTGAAGGAGATGGTGGGCAAGTTCCGATTGAAGCGGAATGCGTCCTCGACGGTCTTCGGCGGCTACGAAGCATACGCGGGACTCGATTCGAATCGGGCCCGGCTCGCGCCGGCGTTCGCCCGGGCGGAGGTTGCCGCGGCATCCGCGCCCGCGTCCGGCAAACCGAGAATCCGATTGGACGACGACGATTTCGGCAAATACGAGTGAGTCGGGCTGTCGTTCGGGGACGGTGCAACGGGCGTTACGTCCGCTTTCGAGCTTAAGGACGCTATATAAATCGTTAGGAGGGCACCCTCTTGAAACATTGGTTGTTGAATCTTAGGCTTCGTCTCAAGCTCGTCTTCGGGTACGCGATCGTTGCGTGCATCGCCGCCATGATCGGCATCTTCGCGATCGTGAATTTCCAATCGATCGATGACCGCGACACGGAATTATATGTGGAAAATACGGTGCCGATCGCGGCTCTCGGCAGCTGGATGGAGCTGTTCAACAGCATGCGCGTAGCCGCCAGAGACGTGCTGCTCTCCGAAGATCCGGACTACCGGCAACAGCGGGCGAATCGCATCCTGGAGCTTCACGGCGAGATGGAGTCGTTAATGGAGCGGTTGAAGTCTACGAGCTCAACCGAGGAAGGGCGCGCACGGTATGAAACCCTCGATACGGCGTTCGCCGCCTTTCACTCCGGAAACCAAGAAGTCGTTCGCCTGGCGTTGGCCGGGGAAAAGATGAAAGCGATGGAGCTCCAATACGGGAAGCTGTCGGAGCAGGCATCGACGACTTCGGATGCGGCGTTAGGGTTAATGAGCGAATTGGAGCGTCAAGCCAAACTCAAGGTAGACGAAAATACGGTCGTGGCGAACCGAACGTCCATCGTCATGATCGCTCTTATCGCGATTGCCATGCTGCTTGCCGTGGTTCTGGGTTCCTGGATTTCGGGTTTCATCGTGCGTCCGATCCAGACGCTCGTCGAGGCGTCGCGGAAGGTGGCCGACGGGGACATGAACGTGAACATCGATATCCGGACGAAGGACGAGGTCGGTACGCTGGCGCAAGCGTTCGCCGACATGACGGGCAGCATGAACGAGGTGCTGCTCGGCATCGCGAACGCGTCGGAGCAGGTCGCTTCGGGCTCCCGTCAAGTGTCGGAAGCGAGCCAGACGCTGTCGCAAGGGTCGACGGAGCAGGCGTCTTCGATTCAGCAGCTGACGGCGTCGATGGAGCAAATCGCGTCGCAGACGAAGCAGAATGCCGCGCATGCCGAGCAGGCGAACGCATTGGCGATATCGGCGAGCCGGGATGCGGAGCAGGGCAACGGCCGGATGAAAGAGATGCTGTCGGCGATGGAGCAAATCAACGATTCGTCGGGCAGCATCTCCAAGATTATCAAGGTGATCGACGAAATCGCGTTCCAGACGAACATCCTCGCGCTGAACGCGGCGGTCGAGGCGGCGCGGGCGGGCCAGCACGGCAAGGGCTTCGCGGTCGTCGCCGAGGAAGTGCGCAACCTCGCGGCGCGCAGCGCGAACGCGGCGAAGGAGACGACGGCGCTGATCGAAGGCTCGATCAAGAAGGTCGAGGCCGGCACGAGAATCGCGAACGACACGGCGGCCGCGCTCGAGAAGATCGTGGGCGGCGTCGGCAAGGCGGCGAATATCGTCGGCTCGATCGCCGCCGCTTCGAACGAGCAGGCGGTCGGCATCGCACAAGCGAACCAAGGCATCGCGCAGGTGTCGGAGGTCATCCAAGCGAACTCGGCGACGAGCGAGGAGTGCGCCGCGGCGAGCGAGGAGCTGTCCGGCCAGTCCGAGCAGCTGAAGGAGATGGTCGGCAAGTTCCGCTTGAAGCGCGTCGCGACGTCGGGCTTCGGCGGCTTCGAGTCTTACGCGGGAACGATCGCGACGAACCGCGCGCGGTTCGTGCCTCGGTTCGCTCGCGCGGAGGTCGCCGCGGCATCCGCGTCCGGCAAGCCGACCATTCGGTTGGACGACGACGACTTCGGCAAATACGAGTAGGGGTCGATTATGACGACGCTAACGGAGCAGGAATACCGGCATCTTGCCGGGTACATCAAGAAATATCTCGGCATTCATCTCGGAACCGAGAAGAAGACGCTCGTTCAGAGTCGTCTGCTTCCCGCCTTGGAGCAGCGGCGGATGAGCAGCTTCGGCCAATACGTCGAATACTTGGAGCGCGACGGCACCGGCGTCGCCCTCCGGGAGCTGGCGGCGAGGCTGACGACGAATCACACGTACTTCAACCGGGAAGCGGAGCACTTCGTCTTCCTGAGAGATCAGGTGCTCCCGTACCTGGAGCGGACGGTCCCCTCCCGCGACTTGCGGATATGGAGCGCAGGCTGCTCCTACGGGCAGGAGCCGTACACGCTGGCGATGCTGCTCGCGGACTACTTCGGCGCGAACAAGGCGTCGTGGGATACGAAGCTGCTGGCGACCGACATCTCGCCGAAGGCGATCGAGCATGCGAAGGGCGGCGTGTACAAACGGGAGGATGTTCTGCAGCTGCCGGAGCGGTGGCGGCGCGCGTACTTCCAGTCCGCCGGGATCGACAGCTTCGCCGTCGTTCCCAAAGTGAAGAACGAAGTATTGTTCCGAACGCTCAATCTCATTCATCCGTTCCCGTTCCGGCGTCCGTTCCACGTGATCTTCTGCCGGAACGTGATGATTTACTTCGACGCCAAGCTGCGCGCCGAGCTGCTGCATAAATTTTACGACGCGCTTGCGCCGGGCGGTTATTTGTTTATCGGTCACTCGGAGTCGATTCCGAGGGACGAGACGAAATTCGAATACGTCATGCCGGCGGTTTATCGAAAGTGAGGGGAACGCGTTGCCGAAAATCAAAGTGCTCGTCGTAGACGACTCCGCTTTGTTCCGACACGCGGTCGTCAGAGGGCTCGAAGAGCATCCGTCGATCGAGGTCGTCGCCGCCGCCGCGGACCCGTACGAGGCGCGCGACCGCATCTTGGAGCACGAGCCCGACGTCATGGTGCTCGACGTCGAGATGCCGAAGATGAACGGGATCGTATTTCTGAAGAAGCTCCTGCCCCAGTACCCGCTGCCGGTCGTCGTGATGAGCTCGCTGCCCGACCACGTCTTCGAAGCGATGGAATGCGGCGCGGTCGACTTCATCGCGAAGCCGGGCAGCCGAACCGGGGTCGAGGCGCCCGTCTTCCTGCGGGAGCTGCAGAGCAAGATTCGCGTCGCCGCCCGGGCGACGCTCGCCCGGCCGACCGCCGCGCCGGCGGCGCAGCAGCCGGCCGTTCGGGAACAGCCGCGGGCGGCATCGACAGCCTACGACGTCATCGCGATCGGCGCGTCGACGGGCGGGACGGAGGCGATTCTCTCCGTGCTCAAGGGGCTGCCTCCCGAGAGTCCGGGTATCGTTATCGTCCAGCATATGCCGGCGGGCTTTACGAAGTCGTATGCGGAACGGCTCGATCGAGTGACGGCGTTCGACGTGAAAGAAGCCGTCAGCGGAGACGTCGTGGCGCCCGGGAAGGCGCTGCTGGCGCCCGGCAATCAACAGATGAAGCTCGTAAAGCGCGGCTCGAGGCTGCACGTGGAAGTGTACGAAGGTCCGAAGGTAAGCGGGCATTGCCCGTCGGTCGACGTGTTGTTCGAATCGGTCGCGGCGGTCGCCGGACCCAAAGGGGTAGGCGTGCTGCTTACCGGCATGGGCAGCGACGGCGCGATGGGCCTGCTGCAGATGCGGGGCCGCGGCGCTCGAACCGTCGGTCAGGACGAGGCGACCTCTGTCGTATACGGCATGCCCAAGGTCGCGTTCGAGATCGGAGCGGTCGAGAAACAGACGTCGCTGCAGCAAATCCCCGTCGCGGTAAAGCATTGGGTGTGGAATTCGTAAGAAGAACCGGAGGCTTGAATCTGATGTACGCGGACAATTCCGTATTGCTTGCGTTGGACGATGAATGGAGCGCGCTCTTGATGGAGGGCGAAACCATATACGGGGTCAGCGGCAAGGCATTGGCCCTGCTGGGCGTAGACGACCGCGCGCAGGTCGTCGGACAGCCGTTCTCCCGCTTGCTCTATCAGCGAATCACCGCCTCTCTCTATGAGGATATCAGGGAGAGCATCGGGGCGACCGGGCGTTGGCACGGCGAGCTGAAGCTGCGAAGAGGCGAGGACTGGTTTTGGGCGGAATGCGCGATCCGCCGCCTGCCCTCCAAGAACGGCGAGCATCGCTCGCTGTGCTGCTTCCGCGACTCCACGAGGCAGAAGGAATTGGAGCATCAGGTATTTATCTCGGAGTGCTACGACACCTTGACCACGCTGCCGAACCGGGCGTTCTTCGGGTACCGCCTGTCGATCGAGGTCGACAAAGCGTCCAGAATCCCAGCTAGAACGCTGCTGCTGCTATTGATCGACATCGATCACTTCAAGCTGATTAACGACTCGTTGGGACATGCGTTCGGGGATCGCGTGTTGAAGGAGATTGCGAAGCGGCTGGAGGCGTGCACCGACCATTCGATGCTGCTCGGGCGCATCGGCGGGGACGAGTTCGCGTTGGTGCTGAAATCGGAGTCGAAGCCCGCGTTGCTGCCGAAGGTGCGGAAGGTGATCGAAGCGGTCACGACGCCGATCAAGATCGACCAGCACGATCTGTCGTTCACCTGCAGCGCGGGCGCCAGCTGTTATCCGGACGACGCGAAGGAGGCGGACATTCTGCTTAAGCACGCCGAGCTGGCGATGGCCGCGGCGAAGGAGCAAGGGCGCAACCAGATGCTGTTCTTCGAGAAGCGGATGAACGCTTCGGCGATGCGGCGTCTGCTGCTGCCGAATTACTTGCGCCGCGCGGTCGAGCGGCAGGAATTCGAGGTGTACTACCAGCCGAAGCAGCGGCTTAGCGACTTGGAGATTTACGGAATGGAGGCGCTCATCCGCTGGCGTTCGCCCGATCTCGGATGGGTGCCGCCGTCGGAGTTCGTCGCGGTCGCGGAAGAGCTTGGACTCATTCACGAGATCGGGACATGGGTCCTTCGCACCGCTTGCGCGAAGGCGCGCGAGTGGCAGCGGGAAGGCTGCCGGTCGATGAGCGTCAGCGTCAACTTATCGGGGAAGCAGTTCCAACAGCAAGACCTGGACGCGACGATCGCGGCCGTGCTGGAGGAGACGGAGCTGCCGCCGGAGCGGCTCGAGCTCGAGTTGACGGAGAGCAGCGTCATGCTGCATCCGGAGGAATCCGCGCTCGCGCTGCAGCGGCTGAAGAAGCTCGGCGTATCCGTCTCGGTCGACGACTTCGGGACGGGATTTTCCTCGCTGAATTATTTATCCGTCTTCCCGCTCGACACGCTGAAGATCGACAAGTCGTTCGTGCAGGCGATGACGAACGACGCGAAGAATGCGGTACTGGTCGAAGCGATCATCGATCTGGGGCATAAGCTGGGGCTCGCGATCGTGGCGGAGGGCGTAGAGACGCCGGAGCAACGCGAGATGCTGTCGTCGTACGGCTGCGATTGCATCCAAGGATACATTCTTAGCCCTCCGGTGGATGCGGCGAGCTTTAAAGAACGCTACTTGAGACAAGGATAACGGCGTCCGAGACGCGACGAAGAAGGAAACGGCGCAAGCTTCCGGCAGGGGCGGCGCCTTTTCTTCGTTTTCTGCATATTGACAATGATACAACTTGTAACATAATATAAGTGCAAGTTGATAGCTGCCGCATGCTCGGGAGGGGACGAATTATGGAGATGTATTGCTTTCGTTGCAGATCGATTGTGCCGGTTCGACAAATGCAGACGGTTATGAAGACGGCGTTCTACAAGTCTTATCCCGCCGGGATTTGCTGCGATTGCCATTCCCAGGAAAGCGATGCGGGTCTGAAGCCTACTGGTTTTTCTTCCACTTTTGGTACTCCAGGAAGTCCTTGAATTGCTGTTTGTCTACGCCGGAAGCCATAGCCTCTTGCACGAGCTGCGTCCATTCCGCGTCCAAGGGCTCATCCTCTTGCTCCCCGAACAGCAGCGAATTGATCGGGACCTTCAGCGTAGCGGCCATCTTCTCGATAAATTGAATCGACGGGTTGCTTTGAATATCCCGTTCTACGTTGCTTAGATATGATTTCGCCACGCCTGCCGCTTCCGCGAGCTCGGAGAGCGAGAGGCGTTTTTGTGTTCTTATGGCTTTAATGCGGTTCCCGATGCTGTCCATGGTTTGTCGTCCTTTGCGTTGGAATTGTTCTTTATATTATAACGATTATTATAACATAGTTCCTTAAAACGAACAAAATGAATATCGACTCATGTTGCAAACTTTTTTTCGAAGAGCGAGAGGAAGGGGAAAGAGAGACAGAATTGCCTGTTTTTCATTTTTTACCAATTATTCGACAAAATTCCGCCTAAAATTTTTTTTTTAGGCTACAAACTTTGACAAAATACAAACTGTATCAGGAGTATAATGCTGATATTGGGCGGATAGGAACACTGCACTATTTGCTACTATTAGGGTTTATTCTAGGAGGCTGGGTTTTCCGTGGAAGAAGCAATGAAACGCCTGGACGCAGAGTGGTTGGAACTGATCTTGACGGCGAAGCGCATGGGCTTGACCATCGAGGAGATCCGCGAATTTCTTATGAAAGAAACCGTCCAGCGTAAGGCGCAATGAAGAAAACCCTCGTAAAATACGCACTCCGCATTTTACCCTTAGGCTATATGGGGCTCGTATGGGTTCAATCCGGCCATTTCCAACCCGAATCCGTCATGCATCTTTCGCGTTATACGTTACTTTCGTTGGGGGTCTTGTTCGAAGCGGCGCATCTGTTTCAATTCGGCATTCTATACGCGGCTCTCGTCGTCGCGGCGTTGACCTTCGGCCCGCTGACGAAACGAGGGGAAGCGTTCGCGCTGCTCCTCTCCGCGCTCTATGCGTTGCTGGACGAAGCGCATCAGTATTTCGTGCCCTTCCGTTCGGCAACGCTGACCGATCTGGCGAAGGACGTCGTCGGCGTCGCGGTCGTCTGGTGGGCGATTCGAAGATCGTACCGATCCCAACGGTCCAAACTCGGACAGGCGCTTAGGAAATGCTCCGCTGCATTTTCAAAAATATAGGCTCGTCGTGTTGACATGTTCACTATAGAGAACTAAACTGTAATCAATGGTTCGTTAAAGTGAACTATTTAGACGGCTAACGACAGTGGAGGGAAATGATATGAGATCGGACGAAATAGACGTAAGGGTCTATTTTACCATGATCAAAAGACGCCTATGGCTTATTGTCGTTTGCGTTGCGTCCTTCACGACGCTTGCGGCTTGGTACAGCTACCAAAACTATGTTCCCTTGTACGAGGCGCATACCAAGCTGATCGTGAACGACGCGAGCGAGGCGGACCCGTTCGGCCGGCAGCTGATGAACATCGGCGGCGGCGGCGCGAACAGCGGATTGATCGACACTTATAAAGAAGTGATTCGGACGCCGATCATTATGGACAAGGTCGTGCAGCGCTACCCGAATTTGGGCGTGAGCTCCGAGTACTTGATGTCCGCGGTTCGCGTCGCCGCCCTGAACAACACGCAGGTCATGATTTTCTCCATCGTAGATTACTCCCATGAGCGCGCGGTCTCGATCGTGAACGCGATCACCGACGTATTTCAAGCCGAAATTCCGCACATCTCTCCGGTGAACAGCGTGGTCGTCTTAACGGAAGCGAAGATGGAATCCGACCCGCAGCCGATCAACGAGAAGCAAAACACTTACATCGTTCTCGGATTCATGGCTTCGTTGATCCTGTCGGTCGGCGCCGTCATTCTGCTCGACAGCCTCGACGACACCTTGCGGACGGAGGACGACATTCGGGAAGCGCTGGGCATTCCGACGCTGTCCTCCATCCCGAAGCTGGAGAAGCGTCGCCGATCGAAAGCCAAGAACGTCGGGGAGGGGTCGTATGCCGCGGTTAAATCCTAAGTCGACGGTTACGCTGCACGACGATGTCTCGTCCCCTTTTTCCGAAGCGTACCGCAATCTGAAAATCAATCTCGACTTCGCCGCCGTCGGCCTGACGGTTTCCATCGCGACGATCGCCGTCACTTCGGCCGCCCCGGGCGAAGGGAAGACGACGACGGCGCTGCAATTGGCCGCGGCGTATGCAAGGGGAGGAAAGAACGTCCTGCTCGTCGACGGCGACATTCGCAAGCCTAGTCTGCATGTCTTGGCGGGACGCGGCGGGCGAGCCGGACTGACGGATTACCTGGCCGATCCGAATACCGTATTGTTCGATGTCGTTCACGATTCCCCTTTGGAGGGGATGTCCGTGATGGCGGCGGGTACGCCGGTGCCGAATCCGTCCGATCTGCTTGCATCCGAGCGGCTCGACTCGCTCCTGCAGGAGCTCAAGCGAAGGTACGACGTCGTCGTTATCGATACGCCTCCGGTTCTCGGCGCGATCGACGCGAAGATCGTCGCGGCGAAGTGCGACGGCGTCTTATTCGTCGTCGAGGGCGGCAAGGTGAAGCGGGACGCCGCGAAGAAGGCGCTGGACGAACTGAATCAGGTGAAAGCCAGAATTTTAGGGGCGACGCTGACGAAGGTGCATCGGAAGGACGCTCAGAAATATCCTTACTACTCTTAATTCTAATGAAGGAAGAAGGGTACCTCGTGAGATCTGGAAGGAAGCAACGGAGGTTCATCGGGCGCGGCGCGCGCCATGTCGGGGTCGGGGTCCTCAGCCTGTCGATGCTAACCGGTTGCTCGCTGCTGGACGCTTTCCGGTCGGAAGAACCGGCGGCGGAAGCGCCCGCGCTGAAGACGGTGAAGGTCGAGCCGGTGGCCGTGCGGCGCATCGAAGAGCCCGTCTTCGTCGTCGGGGACGTCCACTCCTCGCTCCGAATGGACGTCGTCGTCGACATCGGGGGCAAGGTGGAACAAGTGTATAAGCGGCTGGGCGAGACGGTGAAGGCGGGCGAACCGCTCGCGAAGCTGAGCTCCACGGACGCGGAGCAGGCTAGATCGGAAGCGGCCGCCGCGCTGGATCGAGCGCTTGCGGCCGTCGCCGCGGGGAAGCAGGCCTTGGCCGACGGCAGGAAGGAGCTGTCCGTCGAGATCAAGAAGATGGAGCTCGAGTATGAGAGGCTCGTTCGCGCGCGGAATAAGACGAAGAACGATTACGACGGCGGAGCGGCGACGAAGTCGGCACTGGACGAAGCCGAGCTCCAGGTGGAAGCGTCCCGTATCGATCTGGAGCTGGCGAGGCAGAAGCTCCGGTCGATGACGTCGGCGGACGCGATCTCCTCGCTGGAGGCCGAAGCGAAGAACGCGGAGCAGGCGCTGCTTCGCATCGAGGAGGCGCTTACGCATCTGGAAGTCGTCTCGCCGATCGCCGGGATCATTACGGCCCAGACGTTGATCGAGGGGACGATCGTCAAGGCCGGCGAGGTCGTCGGTACGATCGACCGGGTCGATCCGCTCCGCATCTCGGCGCAGTTGAACGAGGAGGCGGCCAATCTGGTCCGGGGCAAGAGCGATCTCCAATACGCCTTGCCGGGCGGGGAAACGAAGAGTCGCGCGAATATCCATTATCTTACGAGCATCATGGATCCGGAGACGAAAACCTATGAGATCAGCTTAGAGGCGCCGGGCGTCGGCTCGGGACTGAAGCCCGGCATGAAGGTGTCGGTGCAGCTGACGGAAGACGCCGATCAGACCGCCCTCGGCATTCCGCAATATAGCGTCTTAGAGGACGGAGCGATGAAATACGTGTTCGTGCTGCAGGGGGACGTCGTGGAGAAGCGGGAGGTACGGCTCGGCCGCTCGAACGCAAACTACTACGAAGTGTTGTCCGGCGTTCGGGAAGGGGAGAAGCTCGTCGTGACGGGTCAAGCGGGGCTGCAGGATCGGGAGCAAGTGTTTAGCGTAGAAGAGGAGACGGCTTGGGAGCCGGGGGCGGTGCAGCCATGAGGAAGCATTGGCAGTGGAAGCGGCTGGCGGCCTGCTCCGTCCTCGTGCCCGTCTTGCTGTGGAGCGCGCTTCCGATGACGGCGGGCGCGGATACGGCGGCGGTTATCTCGGCCGCGGCTTCGCTTACGCCTTATGCGATCACGAGCGAGCTGAAGGCCGGCGTCAAGAGCGTCTTGAACGAACGCACGCAAGAAGGGACTCGGATCGGCGTCGTGGTGCGGTTGTTTAACCAGAGCGCGAGCGTCGTCGTCGTGCCCGACTATCAAGTCAGGGTATCGACGAAGGAGGGCATCTCCTACGCGCTGCAGCCCAGCGCGGCGAACGCGATCGCGGTGCAGCCGCGGGAGACGATCGAGTTAAGTTATATGATTACCGTGAAGCGGCACGACGCGTTCTCGCTCGAGAAGCTCGTATGGCTAAGCGTAGACGAGTTCGTGTACCCGAAGACAGAGACGGTCGTCGCTTCCGTCGGCATATCCTCCATGGAATGGAGAGGAGATGCGACGACGTTCTCCGACACGTCGAAGACGCTCGCTTGGGGCGAACCGTTCGCGTTGTCGGGAACCGGCGAGTTCGGGGCGGCCGCGGATTCGCTCCGGTATACGCCGGTGCAGCTCCTCGATCGGGAGACGCCGCAAGGCGCCGTTACGCTGGCGAGGCTGCTCGTCGAGAACCCCGGATCCGCGAAGCAGTGGATCCCCGACTTCGTCTTGGTCGGGAAAGCGGACAATCGCTACTACACGGGAACGCGGAAGGAAGCGGGAACGCTCTCGCTGGAGCCGGGGGAGACGCGGTATATTCATTACGCGCTTCCGGCGGACCACCGGAAGCCGTGGGGCGGCTTGACGGTCGCGACTCCGGAATCGTTCGTTCGATCGGACGGCACAGTCGTACCATACACGATCGGGCGGCTGCAAATTCAGACGCCGGCGAGCGCCACGGCCGCGTCTCTCCGGGTCCAACCGTATAAGCTTAAGAATAAGATCGCGCTCGACGCATCGAATCCGCTCGCGAATCCCGACATCGAGCTTGCGGTGGTGGAGCTGCAGCGGTTCGTGCAGGACGGCGACGGCTACCAGACGGCCGTAGCCAAAATTCAAATGACGAATCGAGGGAGCCGCGCCGTCTTGATGCCGCATTTCGGACTGGAGTGGGAAGCCTCGAACGGCGACCGGTACGAGGGGGTTCGTCAGACGACCGTCTGGCGGTCGCTGCTGCCGGGCATCGGCATGGTGCTGAACTACGCCTTCACGATTCCCGCCTCTGAGCAAGCGGAGAAGGTCGTGCTGCATGTGCTCGGCGGAACCGTCGACGGCCAGGCATCGGAGCTGTCCCAAGTGCCGATCGCAGCGGTGTCCGCAAGCCTGACGCCGCCGCCGGAAGCGTCGGTCATCGACATGTATCCGTTCGCGATGTCCGTGGACCGTTGGAAGATCCGGTCGGAGATCCGAGGAAGCACGAATTTCACGTACACCTATGCGCTCGAGTGGGACGTCGGCCTCTCGCGGGCAGCGGACGCCGCCGTCGACAAAACGTCGACGCGGATGAGAGCGGAGCTCGTGGACGGATCCGGCAGAGTGCTCGATTCGCAGACGCTGCCGCTCTCCGGGCAAGGGCGCATCGTGGACGGGGAACAGACGATCCGGTTCGAAGGCGCGGAGACCGAGCAGCGGATGACTTCGCTTGCGGTGAATCTCTACGAGGTGTTCGACACGGCCGAGGGAGAAGTGGCGCGTTTGGCGAAGACGTTGAAGTAAGCGGCAAGAGCTCAGGGCCGGCGAAGACGCGGATGCGCGTCTTCGCCGGCTTCTTAGTATATATAATAAAGCATAAATAGACTCGCTTTCGCTTTGGCGGGTATGGTTGTTCCAGGGTTTTGCAAACAGGCTGGACGGGCGTGGGGCATACCGGAGCGGCGACTTTCGTAGTTGTGTTGTTACTATAGCAAAATTCGATCAAACAACACAACTACGTGGAGCAAGCGGAGCGTATGACCCACGCCCTTCCTGGACGCATGATGCAAAGCTCACCTTCTGCTCAAGGATCGCAAATATTGGATCGTCGCAGATAGACGATGCAGCGGGGAATCGTAGTCGGACCACTGGTATTGGGCGAGACGCATGTATTGCTGCAAGTTTCTCTCGTCTTTATGTCGGATCGCGGAGTAGTTCCACCATAATCGTTCCGCGCTTCGGCTCTGGAAGGGGAGGGGGAGAACTCGTTGCAAGTGAGGAAATTGGCTGTATACGATGGACAAGGTGCTGGTCAACCGCCGGTGCGTTCGATGCACGAGGGCGTCCCCGAATAAGCGGTCGATATCCAATCGTTCGCCCGCCCGATGGATCATCTGAGCGATGTCGAGAAAATATTTAGGCGAGTCCAACGCGTGCTTCCAGCCGTGCAAACAAATCATGTAGAACGCGTGATAGTCCGAGAGTTCTTTAATATGCTTGTAAGACTCGCAGGGGACCGCTTCCTCCCAAAGCTCGTCGACGTCGAAGGAGGAGGTTCGCTCGGTCAACAAGCTCCAATGCAGCTCGACGGGCAGCGGAACCGTCGAGCGGGGAAGCGGCTTCGCCTGCGCGCTGTGGAAATGCTGTTCGATCCGCTGCCCCTCGATCGTAAAGCCCAGCGACCGCAGACATTGCCGCGCTCGTTCTAGATCCGCGGTCCGGATCAGGACGTCGATATCCGAGGTCGGCCTTGCGCCGACGCGGGAGAAATACTTCTCCGCGAATCGGGTGCCCTTCAGCGGAATCGCGTCGAT
Organism: Paenibacillus antri; assembly: GCF_005765165.1. NCBI lineage: Bacteria > Bacillati > Bacillota > Bacilli > Caryophanales > Paenibacillaceae > Paenibacillus > Paenibacillus antri. The sequence continues at coordinate 19,401 of NZ_VCIW01000021.1, forward strand.
GCCCTCCGCCTCGAACCGATCGAGCAGCCGGCCGGTTTCCAAATGAATATATAGATTGCGATGAAGCGACTCGCGGTACAGCTCCTTCAGGCGGGTGCGGAAGAAGGGCGGCGTCCGTTCAAGCCGATCGCCTTCCTCCAACAGCGTATAGACTTGCGGCGCAATCGAGAAAAATTCGATATCCTCCAACGCGCTAAGGTAGGCTTTGAAGTCGGACGGAAGCGGAAGGCGATCGTCGTACAGCGCTTGAAGCAGCGTCATGATCATCGATAATTGCTCCTTATGCCGTTGGTTTGCCTGCGGGTCAATTCGCGGTACGTTCCCCGTTTGCGCAAGAGCTCCTCGTGCGTCCCCGATTCCGCGATGCGGCCTTGGTCCAACACGACGATGAAGTCGGCGTTCCGCACCGTCGACAGGCGGTGCGCGATCACGAGCGTCGTTCGGTCTTGCATCAGGCGCTGCAACGCTTCCTGCACCTGATGCTCGGTCTCGCCGTCCAAGGCGGAGGTCGCCTCGTCGAGCAGCAAGATCGGCGCATCCTTCAGAATCGCCCGGGCGATGGCGAGCCGCTGCTTCTGCCCGCCCGACAGCTTCATGCCGCGCTCCCCGATTTCCGTGTCGTACCCGTTCGGAAGCGAGACGATGAAATCGTGGATGTTCGCGCTTCTCGCCGCGTCGATCATCGCCGCCTCCGTAACGCCGGGCCGCGCGAGCAGCAAATTGTCCCGTACGGTGCCCGAAAATAAGAAGGAATCTTGAGGCACATGAGCCATGTAGCCGCGGAGCCGCGAAGGCGTCAGCGCTCCGGCGGACAACCCGTCCACTAGGATGTCCCCCGTCTCAGGCTTGTAGAAGCCCAATAACAACTGGAATAACGTCGTCTTGCCCGCGCCGCTGGCGCCTACGATGGCGACGGTCTTCCCCGCGGGGACGTCGAGCGAGAACCGATCGATGACGCGGGTCGACCCGTCGTAGCCGAACGATACGTCTTTAAACGCGATCGACTTCGCGCCGGGCGGCGGGCATTCGTAGTCCGGCAGCTCCCGAGTATCGAGCGGCTGCTCGAGCACGCGCAGAAGGCGTTCCGCGGACGTAAGCGAGCTTTGGAGTCCGGCCCAGAGCCCCGCGATGCCCATGAGCGGATAAATCAAATGATTCGTCAAATTGACGAAGGACAAGAGGGAGCCGATGCTGATGACGCGATTCGAGACGAAGTAGGCGCCGACGCATAGGCTCAGCAAGAACGCGGCCGCCCCGGCCGCTTCCCCGCCCGCGCGGAACCAGCCGCGCAGCCTCGTGTCCTTCGTCTCGAGCTCGAACAGCCGCTCATTTTCCGCCGTATAGGTTCGGTACAGCTTCTTCTCCAAGCTGAAGGAGCGCACGACGAAGGTGCCGAGGAACGTCTCGTTCAGCAGACTGTTCAAATTTTCGCACAACGCTTGGATGACGCGGTTATTGCGGCGAAGCAGCACGCCGAACAGTGCGCCCGAGGCTAGAGCGGCCGGGATGACGGCTAGGCTTAGAACGGATAGGAACCAATGGATCTGAAGCATGTAGACGAACACGGCGATAAAGACGAGCGGAAGCTTCACGAGGCGGATCAGGCTGCTTCCGATCATGCCGCCGATGCCGTGAATATCGTCCATGAAGTGGGTCATGACCGCGCCGGAACGAAGGTTGCCGATATTCGCGGCCGGGAGCAGCAGGACGTGTTGGAGCAGATGCTCCTTCAAGTCCTTCTTTACGTTCGCCGTCGCCCGAAAATCCAGCATGTTGTTCCAGTAGCCGGAGGCGATGCTGAGCGAGATCAGGAGCACCCCCGCCGGGACGAGGCGGCCGAGCTTGTCGAAGCTGCCTTCGACCGCGGCGTCGGTGATCGTCCCCATAAACCAGGCGTAAGCCAGCGTAAGCGCGACATCCACGAACATAAAGAAGAACAGGCCCGCATACGCCCTTCGATGCTTCCATAAGAAAGGGAAAAGCATTCGGTACGGCTTCTTAAATTCCTGGATGGAGAAAGCCTTGATCGATCGGGCGATCATGAGAACGCTCCGGTCGTCGTCCGGGGCGGAACCCGAAGCTTTCTAGCGAACCGATTCAGCGCGCGGCTCAGGAACGGAAGCGACAGCACAAGGAGGCTCCACGCTCGGAAGGCGAAGCCGCCGGCTTCGATGCCGCGTTTCCGTCCCCGTTTCCGAACCGAAGCCAGCTTCCCGAGGATCCGCTCCTCCCGAACCGGCGGATCGCAAGAGAGGTTCGCATCCCCCTTGAACAGGTAGAGCCGCTCTCCATTCGCGGATTCCACCTTCAGAAGACGGTGAGCGACCAGCTGCTCCGTCTCGGCGTAATACAGGACCACGTCCCCCCGTCGCAGCGAGGGAGCTGGACACGGAATAAAGCGGCAGCTGTCTCCTTGGCGGATGAGAGGAAACATGCTGCGCCCTTGCGCCGGCAGATCGAGCCATCCGCCCTTCCGAAGCGACGCCGCCAGCAGTTCAGCGATGCTTCGATTAATAAACACGTTCCACCAGTCCGCACCCGTGCAGGTCGGTTAAGAAGCTATGGAGCTCCTGCTCCAAGACTTCGGGATCGGTCCCATAGAGCAGGCGGAACTCCTCCGCCAGAGAGGCCGCCGTCTGCGGTCCGGACAGCAGCGTCCAACACAGACCGCCGGTATGATTCACCTTCGTGATCGTGGCGCGCTCCGTATCGACGATCATCCACTCGTCGTCCAGCCGCACCGCTTCGCAGCCGGCCTTACGCGAATATTCCGCCATTACGAGATCAACTCCCAGAAGCTGTCGTTTTTTTGAAAATAAAGCTCGTACGCCGGCACCTGCAGGACGAGCAGACGCAGCATCGAGAGCACCTTGGCCGTGTTTTCGGCTCCGCGTTCCCAACAGAACACTTGATCCATCAATCGGATGAGAGCGTCCGCCTTCGTGAGCTCGACCTTCCGGTTATGGCCGGCTTGCCGGAGCAGCTGAACGCTGCGCAGGGGGAACGCGCCTTCGGGCGCTCCGTCCGTCTCCAGCTCGCTGCGGAACGGGGAGTGAAAGACGGCGATCCGATCCGTTCCGATCTTCACGAGCGCGGCTTCGTCGGAAAGCACGGTGCGAGGCAGCGAAAGCGCCGCGGCCGTCGACTTGCCGGCGCCGGAGCGGCCGGCGAACAGATGCGCCGCGCCGCCCTGTCCCAACACGCACGAGGAGTGAATCATCAGTCCCCAACGATGCTTAATGATGTAGGCGCTGTATAAGTTCATAAGCGCGTGCTTAAGGGCGAGCTCGTTATGGACCTGCACGCTCGCGCTGCGGCCGTCCTCGGCGAGCTCGATCCGATAGTCGGCTCTTCGATAGTATGTCGCGCCGTCTTCCGTCCAGGCTTCGACGTCATAGCCCGCGAAGGAAACGCCGTAGCCCGCGGAGACGCGAATCGAGAGGTCGAACGTTCGCTCGTTCGGCGGCAAGGGGGCGTAGGAACGGCGGAAGAACGCGGAGAATCGGTCCGAGTCGAGTTCGACTCGGACCTTGTGCTCCCCGAAAGAGAGGCGGAGCTCGATCATCTGTTGCCTCTGCCTCGCCTTTCTTTCCAGACGCCGTTCCCGATGCCGTTCTTCCCGTCGTGGTGGGGATTGGTGCCCGGGAAATTCGCTCCGTCGTTGCCCGTGCCCGGATGGTTCAAGTTCCCTTTGCCGGGGTTCCAGCTTTGCGCCGTTTCGAACTGGATCGGCTGGTGGGAGATGACCTTAGGCGGCTGGAATTGCTGCTCTTTCCTCATGAATGGATCCTCCGATTCGAACATAAATTAGTTGTGTTGTGCTTTATAATGAACAACACATAAGCTCATTATAGTTCTTTATTGAGAACGTATCAACAGGCTGTTTCTTAAGATTAGTCAAGAATCTGTTGACAATAAATTGTTGAGGTGATACGATGCAAATGTGTTCGTTATAAAGAATATTGTTCGCTATATCGGAGGATTCCATGAGCGCAATCGCTGGAATTGTTCATTTTCATAAAGAGCCGGTTTCGGCGGACGAATGTATCGCGTTAATGGGGGCGCTTCGCAAATTTCCGGCGGACGACGTTCAAGCGTGGCATGGGGAGCAAGCGTTCCTCGGCTGCCACGGCCAATGGATTACGCCGGAATCGATCGGAGAACGAAATCCCTATTATGATTCCGAACGACGGCTCGCCATCGCGTCCGACGCGATCCTCGACAACCGAGAAGAACTGTTCGAGGCGCTGGGCGTGGAGCGCGACCGACGGCCGACGACGACGGACGCTCAGCTGATCTTGCTCGCTTACGCCAAGTGGGGCGAGGAGGCGCCGAAGCGCTTGGTCGGAGACTTCGCCTTCCTGATTTGGGACGAACGGGAGCGGAAGCTGTTCGGGGCGAGAGATTTCTCCGGCGCGAGGACGTTGTATTATTGCGGGGACGGACGCCGGTTCGCGTTCTGCACCGTCATGCAGCCGCTGCTCTCGCTTCCGGTCATGGAGCGGGAGCGGGCGTTGGATGAGCAATGGTTGGCCGATTTCTTGGCCATTCCGTTCACGGTCGATACGGTCGACGTGCATTCGACCGTATACCGGAGCATCCGGCAAGTGCCTCCGTCCCATTCCGTGACCGTCAGCGAGTCGGGAGTCTCCTTCCGGCGTTATTGCCTACTGGAGCCGAAGTCGACCCTTCGATTGAAGTCGAACGCGGAATACGAAGAAGCGATGCGAGACGTATTCGATAAAGCGGTGAGAGCGAGATTGCGCACGCATCTCCAGGTCGGAGCGCAGCTGAGCGGCGGATTGGATTCCGGCAGCGTCGTCAGCTTCGCGGCCAAGGCGCTGCAGGAGGAACGGAAGAAGCTCTATACGTTCAGTTACGTTCCGATCGACCGGTTTACGGACTGGACGCACCGGAGCAGGGTCGCCGACGAAACGCCGAACATCCGGGAGACGATCGATTACGTAGGCAATATCGAAGGACACTTCATGAGTTTCAAGGATAAGAGCTCTTATACGGAAATCGACGATTGGTTGGACGCGATGGAAGCTCCGTATAAGTTTTATGAAAACTCCTATTGGTTGAAGGGGATTTACGAGGAAGCGGGGCGGCGCGGGATCGGCGTGCTGCTCACCGGCCAACGGGGCAACTGGACGATCTCCTGGGGTTATGCGTTGGATTACCAGGCCTCGCTCTTGCAGCGGCTGCGATGGAGCCGCCTCCATCGGGAGATGAAGATGTACGTTCGGCAGATGGGTTCGTCCAGAAGGCGGATCGTACCGATCGTCTCGAAGAAGGCGTTCCTTCCCATAACGAACCTCTGGACGCCGGGGAACGAGGATTATCATCCGAAGCTCATTAACCCGGGCTTCGCGAGCCGGACGAAGGTGCTCGACCGCATCTCGAACGAGCGAATCAACATTACCGGGAAGCAAGAGAGCGTCTATGCCGTGAGGCGGAATCAATTCCGACAGCTGTTTTATTGGAATTTGAACGGCATGATCGGTACGAAGCTTTCCTTGCGGCATCGCGTCTGGGATCGGGATCCGACGAACGATCTGAACGTCATTCGCTTCTGCTTGTCCGTGCCGGAAGAGCAGTTCGTCCAAGACGGCCTTGGTCGGTCCTTGATCCGGCGAGCGACGGAGCGGCACTTGCCGGACCGGATTCGGCTCAATCAGCGCGTTCGCGGCATCCAAGGCGCTGACGGCATCGAGCGAATGGCCTCGGATTGGAAGACGTTCGTCGGCGAAGCGGAATCGATGCTGCGGGATCCGACTTTGTCCGAGTATCTGAATATGGAAGTGCTGGAGGGCGCCCTCTCCCGAATTCGGGAGCCGAAGCCGGAGCTGGTATTCGAGATGGACTTCCGGATGATTATGAGGAGCTTGATTTTCGGCCGATTCATGAAGGCTCATTCTTGAAAGGAGGTGAGAACAGATGAACAACGCAAAAAAAGCTTGGAGCGCACCTTCCCTCGAGACGCTGGACATCGGCATGACGATGGCGGGTCCCGGTATCGCTAGACCCGACGCGGTACAGCCGGATCCGGACGCTCATGAGCACGACGTCGTTAACTACAGCTAGTGGGTACATAGGTTTCGTTCCTTCCGCCAGCCCTTATACCGACTCAGTATAAGGGCTTTCGGCCTACACCTCTCATGCATGGACGGAGTGACAAGATGGACGGTACCGCAAGAACCGCGATTTACGAAGCGTTCGGATTCCGGATAAGCAGCGACTTCCCCATGCCGGAGCTCACGATGCACGAAGACCAATCGCATGACGATATTCGCATCCGGCAATCGGACCTTTCCCTGCTTTGGCGGGAAGTCAACGATTCCGGCAAGCTCGTCTACGGGTTAGGAGATCGAGTTCTTTTTCACGTGCCCGATACCGCAATCTTCTGCGTCGCTACCGGAGACACAATATGGGTATCCCCGTCGGACGGCATGGACGAGGATAAAATGCGTCTCTATTTACTCGGGACCTGTATGGCTATCTTACTATTGCAACGAAAAATCCTTCCCTTGCATGGGAGTGCGATAAAGATCGGAGATATGGCGTACGCCATCGTCGGCGAATCCGGGGCAGGGAAATCGACCTTGGCGTCTATGCTCATGCGCTGCGGGTATCCCTTGGCGAGCGATGACCTGATCGCCGTTTCCTTCGAGAACGGATTCGGCGGCGACTGCCGCGGGCCGGAGATCGTTCCGTCCTACCCGCAGCAGAAGCTGTGGTCGGAGAGCCTTCAGCGGCTGGATATGAAGATCGGGGATTACCGTCCGCTCTTCGACCGGGAGAATAAATATGCGGTACCGATCAAAGACCGGTTTTACGGGAAGCGGCTGCCGTTCGGCGGCGTCTTCGAATTGACGAAGTTCGACGTAGGCAGAGTCGAGGTATCGCCGCTGCGGGGTCTGGAAGCGGTTCGGGCGTTGTATCGCCACACGTTCCGGAACTTCTTCGTGCCGATGCTCGGCCTGCAGCAATGGCATCTCGACGTATCCGTACAATTGCTGAAATACATCCAAATGCGGCAGCTGCGGCGTCCCTCGAACGGGGATACGGCTCTACAGCTGGCGGAAACCATCATTTCGATTGCGAATAGGAGGAACCAGGATGCAGCGCGCCAATCTTATTCATCCTCTTGATACGGTCGTTCAGGGGAAGGATCACATCGTCAGCGACATGGACGGGGAGAAAGTGATGTTAAGCATTCGCAACGGCAAATATTACAACTTGGGCGAGATCGGCGGAGACATCTGGGACCTCATCGCCGCGCCGTCCCGAGTCGAAGCGGTCGTCGATGCGTTGATCGGGCGATACGATGTCGAGCGCGATCGATGCGAAGATCACGTCCTGGCGTTCCTCGCCCGCTTAGCCGACGAGAAGCTGATCGAGGTGGAGCGCTCCTAATGAGTCTCCTGCGCAAATGGAACCGGCTGTGGACGCTGGACGGAAAAACCCGTCTCTTGTTCGTGGAAGCCTATTTCTCCTTAGGCTGGGCCCGCTTGCTGCTCCTTTTCCCCTTCTCGCGCATCGCGTTCACCTTAGGCACCAGAATGAAGGAAACCCCGACGGTCGCGACGGTCGAGGAAACGAGAACGGCGAGACGCATTTCGGCAGCCGTGCAATGCGTCAGCCGCCATACGTTCTGGGATAGCAAATGTTTGGTCCGCGCGATCTCCTGCCAGAAGATGCTGCGGCGCCGGGGCATCGCCAGCACCTTGTACTTGGGAACGGGGCGGGACGAAAGCGGCGGCCTAGCGGCTCACGCGTGGCTTCGGTGCGGCGCGTTGTACGTTTCGGGCCGCGAAGAGATGCACCGCTTTACGGTCGTCGGCACGTTCGCCGACTCGAAATGATTGAAGGGGAGAGAGTTCCCTCGTAGCAATGGGGTAGATCGGCCATTCGTGGCGGTCAACGGCATTCGCACGACCGCGTGGAGGGCCTTGCTGCGGCAGGCACATCGCAATTGGCAGGAGCAGCTGTTGGGCTAGGCGTTAATAGAAAGACGGATCTCCTGCATTCGAAGGCGGACGACCGACATCGGAGCTCCTTCGATCCAATCGTGTGATGCGATTGGCGTAGGGGTTCGTATTTTTTATGGACGTTCACGCTTCCTGCATCCTTATACGTCGGACGCTCAATCGCTGCCGCTCCCTTGCACTTCTTGTACTATCCGCTGCATCAGGCGCAGTGGCTTGACGAAAATCGATAATCCGGTTTGACGCTCAGGAGGGTATGCAGTGAGAGCCATCGCCATCGTATGTAGAAAATTGATCGCGACCGAGGGTTTGAAGTTGGGGTACCACCTCTTCGGCATGGTTATGGTAAGCTTGTTCGCGGGCGTCGGAACGTTCTTGCTCATCCCGCTGATCAGCCTCAGCGGCTTGACGGAAGCGACGGTGAAGCTTTCTCTGCTTACGCCGTTGACCGAGGCGCTCCGCGAGCATCCCCCTGCCGCGAGTTTAGGCATTGTGCTTTCGGCCTATACGGTGGTTATGTTAGGGCAGTTCGCGTTACAGCGCACCGTGACGATCCGGAACGTGAGGCTAATGAACCGGTTCGGAGAAGACGTCCGACTGGAGACGTATCGGGGGATCATGAACGCCGAATGGCCTTTCTTCCTTCGGAAGAAGAAGACGGATTTGACGAATGCGCTTAGCGCGGAGTTAGCCCGCGTCATTCATGGCACCTTCTTGGTTTTGCAGGTTGCCGCCTCGAGTGTTTTTATGTTTATCCAGATCGGGTTGGCGTTCTGGCTCGCTCCGGGGGTGACCGGTTTCGTGTTGGCGTGCGGAACGATTCTGGCTGTGTTCTCGAGCCGCTACATTAAGAAAGCCAAAGCTTTGGGCGGACAGAGCTCCTCGTTAGCCCAGGCTTATTTGTCCGAAATTACGGATCAATTGAACGGGATGAAGGAAATCAAGAGCAATAACTTGATCGCGTCCCGGTGGGACGGCTACCAGAAACTTGTAAAGAAGATGACGACGGAATCGATGGGGTATATTCAGATTAAATCAGGTTCGGATTTTCTCTATAAAGCGGCATCTACGTTGTTTATTTCGGCGTTCCTCTATGTTTCGGCGACTATGTTTCATGCGAAATTAGATCAATTGCTCATTGTCGTCATTATTTTCGCGCGGCTGTGGCCGATCTTTACGGGCCTGCAAGCTTCGTTGCAGCAGTTGGCCTCCGCCCTTCCTGCGTTCGTATCCGTTACGGAATTGCAGGAGGAATGCAGACGTGCTTCCGAGCGGCTGGACGCGAACGCCGGGAAGATCGCTTTAACCTATGGCGTCGAGTGTCGAGACGTGTCGTTTCGTTATGCAGGGGACAATGGGGCCAGAGCGCTTGAAGAAGTGAACTTGTTCATTCCGGCGAACGGCATGACGGCGGTCGTCGGCCGCTCCGGAGCAGGGAAGAGCACGCTGATCGACGTCTTAATGGGGTTGATTCGCCCGCAGCGGGGACAAGTGTTGATCGACGGTCGGCAGCTGGATCAAGCCGACATCCAAGCGCTGCGCAATTCGATCAGTTATGTGCCTCAAGACCCATATTTATTTAGCGGTACGATGCGGGAAAATTTTATGCTGGCGCAGCCGAACGCGACGGAAGCCGATCTGTGGGAAGCCCTGGAGTTCGCCTCCGCGGCGCCGTTCGTTCGCAAGCTCCCAGAGGGACTCGATACCCAAATCGGAGACAGAGGGATTCGGCTGTCGGGAGGAGAACGTCAACGTCTCGTCCTCGCCCGGGCGATCCTGCGGAAGCCGTCCATTCTCATCATGGACGAGGCGACTAGCGCGCTCGATTCGGAGAACGAAACGAACATTCAATCCGCGTTGGAGGCGTTGAAGGGGACTATGACCGTCATCGTCATCGCCCATCGCTTCTCGACCATTCGCAGCGCCGATCAAGTCGTGGTCCTGGACGAAGGACGGATCGTGCAGTGCGGGTCCTTCGTGCAGCTCGCGGAGGAAACCGGGGGCTTGTTCCAAGTGTTACTAGGCAATCAGCGGAAGCTGGCGATGTAAAAGCGGAAGCTAAAATATGTTGACATGTTCACTATAAAGAACTAAAATTAGGTCAAGAGTACTGAATAGCGAACATCTTCTTTTTTTGTTCGCCCGTTCTTAATTGAGAACGGAACCTTCGGTGATGTCTCCTGACCGTTATCAAGCGGAGGCACTCGGCCATGCTGTGGGTCTATGGGCCTTAGACGCAAGTCGTCAAGGGTGTGGCGTGAGGAAGGGTTTAATGCCCTATAGAGGGTCGCGTGACCATAATCTTAAATTTTTTAACCGTATGGTTTTTCTGAAAAACCATACGGTTAAAAAATTTAAGCCATACCGTTAAGGGGGAAGTCCATTGACATACCGGAAACGATTTTCATTGCTGATCTTAATCGATACTGCCATCGTACTGACTGCAGTATTCATCAGCCGCCTCTTAATCAACGTCGGATCGAACGACGTCACGGCGCCGCTGCTCGTTAGTTCGTTAGCGCTGATGGTCAGTCACCACTTTTTCGCATACAGATACAAGCTTTATAAGAAAGCTTGGGAATACGCCAGCTTCGGCGAGCTTCTCATAATCATCAAGTCCGTAACCTTTTCCATTGCCACAGCCGCTCTTATCCAACTCGTTTTCGTTCAGGATGTTTATTTCCGGATTCTGGCGGTGACCTGGATGCTTCACATGTTGTTTATCGGCGGATCTCGTCTAGGGTGGAGAATTTACCGCGACATCCGTTATCCGAAGGTACAAAGCAAGAAACGGGCATTAATTATCGGAGCGGGTTCGGCTGGGACGATGGTCGCTAGACAGCTCTTGAACAACAAAGACACGGAACTACAGCCGGTTGCTTTCATCGATGACGATACTAAGAAGCATAAGTTGGATATTATGGGTATTCCCGTAATCGGCGGAGTGAGTCAGATTGAGGCGGCGGTTCAGCGCCTGGCCATCGAGAACATCATCATCGCGATTCCTTCATTAGGGAGGAAGGGAATCAACACTATCTTCCAAGAATGCGCAAAGACGAAGGCAAAAACCAAGATTCTTCCTATGATCGAGGATTTGGTAACGGGGAAGGTGTCTGTCAGCCAATTCCGCGATGTGCAGGTCGAAGATTTATTAGGGCGGGAGCCAATCGAACTGGACATTGAAGGAATTTCAGAATATGTCACCGATAGGGTCGTGCTGGTCACGGGAGCCGGAGGTTCAATCGGATCCGAAATATGTAGACAACTCGCTAATTTCCATCCAAGAAAGTTGGTTCTGCTGGGTCATGGCGAGAACAGTATTTACGCGATAGAAATGGCTCTGCGGGATGCAGTTCCTCCGTCTTCCATCGAAATCGTGACAGAAATCGCCGACATCCAAGATGCTAAGAAAATGATGAAAGTGATGCAACACTATCGCCCGGACGTGGTTTATCATGCAGCTGCACATAAGCACGTACCGCTAATGGAACGGAACCCGGAGGAAGCGGTGAAGAACAACATTATCGGTACGATGAACGTAGCGAAAGCGGCCAGTCGATTCGGCGTAAACACATTCGTCATGATCTCTACGGATAAAGCCGTAAACCCGACGAGCGTGATGGGAGCCAGTAAACGGTTGGCCGAAATGGTAGTTCAACATATGGATGCGGTTAGCAACACGAAGTTCGTTGCCGTCCGCTTCGGGAATGTATTAGGGAGTCGGGGGAGTGTCATCCCCCTGTTCAAGAAGCAAATCGAAAAAGGCGGCCCCGTCACGGTTACTCACCCCGACATGGTCCGTTATTTTATGACCATTCCGGAGGCATCCAGGCTTGTCATTCAAGCGGGGGCTTTGGCGAAAGGCGGGGAGATCTTCGTACTCGACATGGGAGAACCGGTCAAGATCGTGGATCTTGCAAAAAATTTAATTCGGCTCTCCGGAAGTTCGGTCGAAGAAATCGGGCTTGAGTATACAGGGGTGCGGCCAGGCGAGAAATTGTTTGAGGAGCTGCTCAAGCCGGATGAAGTTCATGAGAAGCAGGTATATCCGAAAATATACATCGGTCAGACATCCAATTTGTTAATCGACGAGATCGAGGAGATCGTTGGGAATTACTCGAAATATGACACGTCCTTGTTGCGAGAAACTTTGCTTAAACTAGCGAATCAACGGCGCGACGCTCCTTCACAGACTTCCCCCGTGCTTTTGCCTGTACCGCTTATCTCTGTATCAAGTTAATGAAGGGGCTGAAAAGAATGAATGTTAAGAAAGCGATTATCCCTGCTGCAGGACTCGGTACCCGATTCCTTCCCGCTACGAAAGCGATGCCCAAAGAGATGCTTCCGATTGTAGATAAACCAACGATTCAATATATCGTCGAGGAGGCAGTAGAATCGGGAATCGAGGACATTATTATCGTTACCGGAAAGGGAAAGCGGGCGATCGAAGACCACTTCGATAATTCCTTCGAATTGGAGCAAAATTTATTGGAAAAGGGAAAGTTGGAACTTCTGAACGAGGTGCAGAAATCGGCCAAAATGGTGGATATTCATTACATCCGACAGAAGGAACCTAAAGGTCTTGGCCATGCGATCTGGTGCGCACGGAAGTTTATCGGCAACGAGCCGTTCGCCGTCCTCCTAGGCGACGATATTGTCCGGGCCGAGAAGCCATGTTTGAGGCAGCTTATAGAGCAATATAATCGCTACCGCGCCTCAATCATCGGTGTGAAGCCGGTCTCGGACCATGAGGTGTCACGCTATGGAATTGTAGATGGCAAACCTATCGACATGGGGTTACATAGTGTCTTACATCTCGTGGAGAAACCTAAGAAAGAGTCCGCCCCTTCGAATCTTGCCATAATGGGCAGGTACGTGCTAAGTCCCCGCATTTTTGACATCCTTGCGGAGCAAGGCCCTGGAGCAGGAGGAGAAATCCAGCTAACCGATGCCATTGCAAAGCTGAATGCTCAAGAGGCTGTGTACGCTTATGAATTTCAAGGAACTCGGTATGATGTAGGCGAAAAGATGGGGTTTATCCAGACAACCATCGAATTAGCCTTGCAGCGTCAAGACTTACGGTATGACTTATTGGATTATTTGGCGCAATTGGTTGATGCCGAGCTCACCAAGCAGTCGAGGTAAACGATGGAGAACAAGGTCTTGTTTTGCGCAACCGTTGATTATCACTTTCAAAAGTTTCATATCCCCTTTCTGCGATGGTTTAAAGAACAAGGTTGGGAAGTCCACGTGGCAGCGAAAGGCAAGCTTTCGCTTCCTTTTGTGGACGAGAAATTCGACATGCCTTTCGAGCGTTCCCCCTTCCGGGCCTCAAATTTTCAAGCATACCGGGAGCTGCGAGAACTTATCAATAATGGAGGTTATCGGATAATACACTGCCACACGCCGGTGGGAGGGGGGTTAACCCGGCTAGCGGCCAGAGAAGCGAGGCGGCAAGGAACCCATGTGCTCTATACGGCGCATGGGTTCCACTTTTTTAAAGGGGCTCCTTGGTTAAATTGGGCTATGTACTACCCTGCCGAGCGGTGGCTTGCCAAGTATACGGACTGTCTCATTACGATCAACGAAGAAGATTACAGACGTGCAATTGAACGCCGGTTTTCAGCGGGTCGCATCTTACGGGTGCACGGCGTCGGGGTCGACATTGACTTGTACCGGCCTGTAACGAAAGCGCAGAAAACTGCCTTCAAGGAGCGGAACGGATTTCTGCCGGAGCATATCCTTATGTTTTATGCCGCTGAATTTAACGCCAACAAGAATCAGCGACTTTTGATTGAAGCGTTCGCTTTGGCAAAGCATGAGATGCCGAACGCGCAGCTTCTTCTTGCTGGGGAAGGCCGGCTGCGCGCAAGCTGCGAGGAGCTCGCTGCGCGGCTTGGCGTGCTCGACAGGGTCCGATTCCTTGGATACCGCGACGATATTGCGGATCTGCTTCCGATGTGTGATGTGGCGCTCGCGTCCAGTCTGCGGGAAGGCTTGCCGGTCAATATCGTAGAGGCGATGGCTTGCGGACTTCCGGTGCTTGCGAGTCGGAACAGAGGCCATTCGGAACTTGTGGCTGACGGGGTTAACGGGTATATCGTAAGTTCGAAGGATGCAAGAGAAATGGCCGCTAAAATGGCCTCGTTGTACCGATTGGACTACGTTAGAGAACAATTCGGACAAGAAAGCCGCCGGAGCGCCGACCGGTACTCACTTGGAAGGGTCGAAGGCGAGCTTTCGAAAATTTACCTATCCTACTTGGATGGCGCGCATGGAGTCACCGATGAAGAAAAGGGAGAGTGGACCAAAGTTCCATGGGGAGTCCAGTGAAGGTTTTGCATGTTGTCGCAAACATGAACAGGGGCGGCGCAGAGACGCTGATCATGAATTTATACAGGAACATGGACCGTTCCCTCGTCCAATTCGATTTTTTGACACATCGCGAGGGCGTATTCGACAAGGAAATACGCAGCTTGGGCGGAACGGTGTACCGCATTCCGTACATTAACGAGGTGGGTCATGTTGCGTATCTCCGCGGACTCGATCAGTTTTTCCGAAGCCATGCGGCCTATAAGATCGTACATTCCCATATGGACAAGATGAGCGGATTCGTGCTCCGCGCGGCGAACCGCGCGGGCATTCCGATCCGCATCGCGCACAGTCACAATACGAGCAGCGAAGGCGGAATCGCAGCTAAGGCGTATAAGTGGACTGCAGGGAGGTTGGTGCCGTATAACGCTACCCATCTGTTGGCTTGCTCCGAACTCGCCGCCGCTTGGATGTACCGAAGTCGCGCGAAGCACAGTTCGATCGTAAGGAACGGGATTGAATGCGAGCGGTTCCGGTTTGACCCAGCCCTAAGAAGCGAGGTCAGAGAGGAGCTGGGGATCTTACCCGAGGGCTTCGTCGTCGGGCATGTGGGACGTTTCGCGGATCAAAAAAACCATTCCTTCCTGATTGACATCTTTGCGGAGATCGTTGTACTTCGGCCGGATGCACGGTTGCTCTTGTTAGGCGACGGTCCGCTTTGCGGCGAAATCAAACGCAAGGTCGCAGACCGAGGCTTGGAGCGGAGTGTTCGATTCCTCGGAGTGCGCGGCGATGTTCATCGTATACTTCAAGCCATGGATGTTATGGTATTCCCTTCACTTCACGAGGGTTTGCCTGTGACTCTGGTCGAAGCGCAAGGGTCGGGATTACCTTGCATCGTTTCCGATAGGATTACCCGTGAGGTAGACATGGGGCAAGGCCTCGTCAGCTTTGTGAGCTTACGTGACCATCCACGGTTGTGGGGCGAGAAGGCACTGCAATCATTTCAATTGTCTCGAAGCCGAGGCAGTTCAGACAGCCTGAAGCACAAAGGTTATGACATTCGGGAAAGTGCTTTGTGGTTACAGCAATTTTATGACCGCCAATTCAATCAAAATGGGGTCCATTCATTATGAAACAACCATTGCTTACCGTGTTTACCCCGACCTATAATCGGGCATACACCTTGCATTTATGCTACGAAAGCTTGAAGCGCCAAACCAACAAAGATTTCGTGTGGCTAATTATCGACGACGGTTCTACGGACAACACAAAGGAACTCGTTGAGGGATGGATTGCGCAGGGCCTCGTGCCAATTCGTTATCATTATCAAAAGAACCAGGGGATGCATGGTGCACACAATGCGGCATATCGGTTGATCGATACAGAACTGAATGTGTGCATCGATTCTGACGATTATATGCCTGACAATGCCGTGGAAAGGATAACTTCCTTTTGGAAACGGCATGGAGGTGAGCAATACGCCGGCATTGTCGGCCTAGACGCGACGTTCGCCGGGAACATTATCGGTACCGCCATGCCGAGCCATGTGTTTGCATCCACTCTTTCAGAGTTGTACATGTTGCACAAGGTGAAAGGCGATAAGAAGCTGGTCTATCGAAGTGAACTAACGAGGGTGTGTCCGCCGTATCCGCTGTTCCCCGGAGAAAAATACTGTCCTCTAATTTATAAGTATATGTTGATTGATCAGTTATACCCGCTGCTTGTCATGAACGAGGTCTTGTGCCACGTAGAGTATTTACCGGATGGCTCGAGCATGAACATGATTAAACAGTATCGCAACAACCCGAACGGCTTCCTGTTTTTCCGGAAGGTGGCGATGAAATACACGCCGTCGCTGCGCAGGCGCTTCCGTGAATCGGTTCATTATGTATCTAGTAGCTTGATGGTGCGTAATCGACGTTTCGTTCAGGAGTCACCGTGCAAGGCACTGACGATCTTTGCGATTCCGATCGGATTCATGCTTTTCGCTTATATTCGCTATACCAGACAATCGACGCCGATGAAGCAGCCATGACGATTTTATATATGAATCTTGCGGCGGTATACCTGCTAGCATTCATGTCCAGGTACTTATCGACGCGGACGGCGATCGGGCCGGCGGGCATTCGTCCGAGCTACTATTTCGGATTGCTTGCGGCCGCTTCGTTGTGTCTTGTATCGGGGTTGCGGAGAAATATAGGGGATACGTTCTTCTATATGCATTCCTACGTGGTCGAGGATTTTAGCTTGGAGAACCTTTCTCTGTCGGGAGATTTCGGGTTTACCATTCTTCAAGCGCTGTTGCATCGGATCACGGACGACCCGCAAATCCTGATCTTCGTAACGGGGGTAGCGACGAACGCCCTCATCGTCGTAGTGCTTCTGAAATATAGCCGGATGATCGAGCTCGCGTTGTTCGTATACATCGCGTCGGGCATGTTTACCGTATCGATGAACGGCATTCGCCAATACTTGGCGGCAGCGATCATATTCGCGGGACTCAAGTACGTCTTGAACGGAGATTGGAAGAAATATTTCTGCATCGTTCTTTTCGCGTCGACCTTTCACAAAACGGCGCTGATTTTGCTTCCGATCTATTTTCTCGTACGTCGCGAGGCTTGGACGAAGATGACTCTGATGCTATTGGGCGTGGCGGTCATGTTGGCGCTCGGATTCAATCTGGTTTCCAACATTTTGTTCGCTGCACTGGGCGATACCAAGTACAGCGTATACTCAGAGTTCAACGAAGGCGGAGCCAACGTCATTCGCTTGGCCGTCAATATGGTTCCGATCGTCATCGCGTACTTGGGAAGACATAAGCTGAGGCAACTTTGGCCGAAGAGCGATTACATCGTTAATTTGGCATTGCTCAGCAACGTCATTATGTTGATTGCGACGCAAAATTGGATCTTTGCAAGACTGAATATTTACTTCGATTTATATAATTTGATCTTAATCTCTTGGGGAGTAAAGTTATTCGTGGAGAAGCATAGGTCGCTGATCTATTACGGCATGATTGCTTTCTACGCGGTGTATTTCTTCTTCGAGCATGACATCATTCTTAATTTGCACTATCAAAGCGACTATATTAGATTTTAGATAATCGCGGAAAACGGGGTGTTTCCAATGAATGAAGGCGCGCGAATCCCGAAACGAATCCACTACTGCTGGTTCGGGAGGGGAGAGAAGCCGAAGAAAATCGCCATGTGTATGCAAAGTTGGAAGAAGCATCTGTCTGACTACGAGTTCGTCGAATGGAACGAGGACACGTTTGATCTTAACGCTAACGCATTCGTACGCGAAGCCTACGACGCAAAGAAATACGCGTTCGTGAGCGATTTCGTACGTCTGCATGCGCTGTACGAATACGGTGGAATATACTTGGATACCGACGTAGAGGTCGTGAAGTCGCTCGATCCGCTGTTAACCCATGAGGCGTTCTCGGGTTTCGAGGATGAGACGAATTTGCAGTCGGGCACGATGGGCGCGGTGAAGGGTCATTCTTGGATTTACGACCTACTCACATATTACGAAGGCAAACCGTTCGTTCTCCCGGACGGCTCGCTCGACACGACCTCGAACACGTCGATCATGACCAGGATGTGCGCGCAAGAGGGCCTCGTAACGAACGGGAACTATCAAGAGCTTCCCAATGGCGTCGTATTTTATCCACGAACATATTTTAGTCCTTACGATTATATTAACGGGGCGACCTTCATCAGCGACGAAAGCTATACGATTCACCACTTCGCGAAATCTTGGCTTCCTACTCACGTGCGCTTGCGGGGCGAAGTTAAGCGGATCGTCGGTCGTTATATCGGGCCACGATTCATTGCGAGTATTCGAGCGATTATGACAGGATCCCGTTCATAACCCATTGACGGGGCGTAACGCAGATGTTAATCTGTTCATATGTTCACTATAAAGAACATTATTGTGCTGTATAAAGAATTTTGTGAGGGGTATACGATGAGTAGCGAACCCATACCGGTATACGGCGAGTTTGACAAAGAAATGCGACTTCTACTCCGACTGCTGCGGACGGAAAACATCGAAGACATCGATCAAGCATTGGGGAAAGCGTCGGCCGAGATCGATTGGGGTGTATTCATTCGGTTGATCGCTCATCATCGCGTATACCCGTTTCTTTATAACCGTCTGAAGTCGTCCCCCGCCGTGCCGAAGGGAACGATGCAATGGCTAACATGGAGCTTCCGCCAAAATACGATCCAGATGCTGCACCTGGCCGCGGAGATGGAACAGATCGGCGTGCAATTGCATGGGCTCGGCGTGCCGGTGCTGTTTCTGAAGGGGCCAGTTCTTGCAGCCGAGCTTTACGGCGGTTTGTCCCTTCGGACGTCCTGCGACTTGGACTTCTTAGTGCCGATCGAACGGCTGGAGGAGGTCGAACGCTTCCTTGAGGGAAGGGGATACTGCAAGGACGATTACATCCAATCCGTACTCGGGGACTGGAAGTGGCGTCACCACCATGTCACCTTTCACCATCCGGAGAAGGGAATTAAGGCCGAGGTGCATTGGCGGCTCCATCCCGGACCTGCGAAGGAACCACACTTCCTCGAGCTATGGCAGCGGCGAAGGAAGAGCTC
This sequence comes from Paenibacillus antri, assembly GCF_005765165.1. Taxonomy (NCBI): domain Bacteria; kingdom Bacillati; phylum Bacillota; class Bacilli; order Caryophanales; family Paenibacillaceae; genus Paenibacillus; species Paenibacillus antri. The sequence goes on from NZ_VCIW01000021.1 coordinate 38,314, forward strand.
CGTCACGAGCTTTCCGGTAAATATGCTCGGCTTGGAGGATTTGCTCCTGTTCTTGTCGATGCACGGCGCTCGTCACGGTTGGTCGCGGCTGCGATGGTTGGTGGATATCGATCGTGTCGCGCGCAAGAAGCTGGATCCGGCACTGCTTGAGGCGCTTATGAAGGGGGGACATTGCGCTCATGTCGTGGGCCAAGCCGTTCGTCTCGCTGGGGATTTGTTGGGCACGCCCCTAAGCGGACGCCTCGCTGTGCTCGCTGCGTCCAAACGTTCAAAGCTACTCGCAAAGGCTGCCGAGTTCTACCTGCGGGACATGGTCAATTTGCACACCGAACCCGTTCCCGAGCCGGTCAGTCGATACCACAAGCGACACCTATTCGACCTCATGTCGTTCCCGCATAAGTGCTTATTTCTTCTCAGCTTTCTATTCCCATATCACGAAGACGCAAAAACGATGCCTCTGCCGAAACCGCTGCATTGGCTATACTTCCCGCTCCGCCCGCTCCTATGGGCGTGGAGGAAGGCCGGTCTTGCGGCTCGCTCCGAAGGAGGATAAGATGATTCGATTGTTCCGGAAGGCGCTGGCCACGATAAGGCAGGAGCGGGACGAGAGGGGCGCGTATATGGTCTTTCTCATGTATGCCTCACATCTCTTGGGTTTATTGCGAGGCTTGCTATATCGGGTCCTATACTTTGCGAATATCAGCGGTTTCCTCTTCGCGATGCAAGGCAGCAGCAAGATCGAGATTTTTCATAAGAGGGCGAGCGTTCGCATCGGCAAGTTCGTCTTCATCCGCAAGAACGCCAGCCTTCGGGTTGACTACGACGGAGATCTTATGCTCGGGGATTACGTGTTCATTAACGACAACTGCAATATCAATTGCGTCAACCGGGTCCACATCGGTGCACGGACGAAGATTGCGCCCAACGTATGCATTAACGATCACGATCATGATTATAAAGGCGTCTCCGGCGGCCGCCTGTTGAAGGGCGAGGTGATCATCGGCAACAACGTATGGATCGGATCCAACGTCGTAGTGCTGCGAGACACCGTCATCGGAGACAACGCCGTCATCGCGGCGGGCAGTGTCGTGAAAGGCCACGTCGAGCCGAATACGCTGTTTTATAACCGAAGGGAAACGCGGCATATTCCGATCCCGTCTGGCTCGGAGGCCGCCGCGGCGGCGCAGCCGACACCATCGGGAAGGGGGGGTGCGGGATGAAAAAGAGGATTCTGGTTACCGCGTACGATCTCGAAATCGGCGGCATCGAGCGAAGCCTAATCAATATGCTGGAACATTTCGACTACGAACGGTTCGAGGTTGATTTGCTTCTCTTCAGCCATACTGGCGATCTGGTTAGGCTCATTCCGACCCGAGTCAACCTGTTGCCGGAGAATAAGCGTTTCTCCGTATTTCGTAAGCCGTTAGGCCAATGCCTACGGGACGGCCAGTGGTTTGCGGTTTTCACGAGGCTGTTCTGCAAATACGCCGCGGTTTGGCAAGCGCGATCCCGGAATCTGAAAGAAGACGCCGGCTACATACAGATGCAACTCATCGCGAAGTACGTTTCAATGTTTCTGCCTAAGCAACAGTGCCGATACGACATAGCAATCAGTTACGCATGGCCGCACGATTACGTTGCGGATAAAGTCGACGCTGACGTCAAGGTCGGTTGGATTCATACCGATTATGGCGAACTCGAGATCGACAACGAACGAGACTTAAAAATATGGGAGCGATTCGTTCATATCGCTTCGATATCCGAGGCATGCACATCCTCATTTGTGGCGCGATATCCAACGCTTGCCGAGAAGATCGTGCTCGTAGAGAACATCAATTCGCCCGGCTTCGTCAAGGAACTGGCCGACGAGGCGGCCCTTCCGGAAGAGATGCGGAAGGACGAACGACAAGCGACTTTCGATATCGTATCCGTTGGAAGGCTGTCCTTCGTCAAGGGCTTCGACTTGGCGATTGAGGCGCTTCGACTCCTGCATGAAAAGGGGTACGACGACATCCGCTGGTTCGTAGTCGGGTATGGAGGCTACGAGGCCGACCTGAAACGAATGATCGCAGCGCATAGGCTGCAGGACAGCTTCCGACTCGTCGGGAAGAAATCCAACCCGTACCCATACATTAAGGCTTGCGATTTGTACGTGCAACCTTCCCGATACGAGGGCAAAGCCGTTACCGTCACCGAAGCGCAAATTTTGCACAAACCGATTCTGATCACGGGCTATCCGACCGCGCACAGTCAGGTCGAGGACGGCGTCGACGGCCGGATTTGCGAGTTGAGCGCGGAGGGGATTGCCCAGGGGATCGAGGCGCTTTATTTAGACGAAGAGGAGCGACGCCGGCTCGTCCGCAACGTCGCGCAGCGGGATTACGGTAACAGCCACGAATTGAAAAAACTTTATCGCGTGATGGCTCGGGGTGAAGGGGCATGGGGATGAAGATGATCAGAATCTACGGATGTAGGATGCTATGAAGAAAGTGCTCTTTTTTATCGAAAGCCTTGGCGGCGGTGGAGCTGAAAAGGTGCTCTCGGATCTAGTCAAGCATCTTGATCCGGCAAAATACGATATTACGGTCGGAACCGTAGTGGATGGCGGCATCTATACGGAAGCGGTGAGCAGTTATTGCAAGGTGGCGCCCATCCTTGAGCGACCGACCGAAGGGGATAGTTACCTCCGTAAATTCTGGTACAAAGTGAAGTATAAACTCATCTATCGGCTGCCGGTTTCTTGGGTATATAAGTTCACTGTGAAAGACACATACGACGTCGAAATCGGTTTCGTAGAGGGGTTCGCCACCAAGTTCGTCTCGCGATCGGCAAACCCCAGAAGCCGAAAAATTGCGTGGCTCCATTGTGACCCCATTAATCACAGCTATGCCGACAGCTATTATTCGGACCTCGACGACCAAATAAACAGCTATAAAACCTTCGACCACATCGTGTGCGTGTCGCACAATGTTAAGGATGCATTCGAGAAGCGGATGTTTAAGAGCCGGAAGGTGACGGTATGCTACAACCCGATCGATAGCGCGTCGGTTGTAAACCGTAGCTTAGAAAGCGGCGAATTCCGCCTGAATACACGCGGGAGTAAGATGTTGTTGTGCTCAATCGGGAGACTTGTTCCTGAAAAGGGATACGTCCAATTGTTGGAGGCCGTCCGTGAGCTCAAAAATGACGGTCTTCAATTGGAGCTTTGGATCATAGGTGAAGGTGAGGAGCGGGGCAAACTGGAGGAGTTTATCGCACAGCATGACTTGGAGGATACGGTGACATTAATGGGTTTTGATCTGAACCCGTACCGTCTCCTGAAAATGTGCGACGTTTACGTTTGTTCCTCCAAAGCGGAGGGATTCAGCATGGCTGTCGCCGAAGCGATGGTTTTGGGGCTTCCGGTCGTTAGCACGAATTGCGCGGGTCCATCCGAGTTGCTAGGGGACGGAGAATATGGGTATTTGGTAGACAATAACTCGAGGTCTCTTTATGAAGGAATCAAAACCTTGATTACGAACGAAGAGGTTCGTCATCGGTTCAAGCGTAAATCGCTAGAGCGCAGAAATATATTTAATATGGCACGTTCCATTCAGCAGATCGAAAATTTATTTTCCTAGGTGATGAAATGCAACCTTACATTAGCGTCATCGTTCCTGTGTATAACGCGGAAAAATTCATAAGAAGATGTGTCGACTCCCTTCTATCGCAGAGCTATCGGGACTTTGAGGTGCTGCTGATCAACGACGGCTCAACGGATCGCAGCGGTCCGATTTGCGACGAGTATCAGGAACGGTATGAAAATATAAGGGTGTTTCATACAGAAAATCGAGGGGTATCCGCTGCTAGAAACCTTGGGATTGAACAATGTAATGGGGAATACGTTCAATTCGTAGACTCCGACGACTTTGTCGACGAGAATTACATCCTTGGGATGCTTGAGGGGATAAGCGAAGGGATCGATCTCGTAATCGGTGGCATTCGCCAGGTGGAGGAGCGCGGTGGTCGGTTTCTGGTAACGAAAGAATATCGGCAGCCGCCTGGGGAATATAGCAAATCCGAGCTCGGAGAACATTTCAGGGATTTGCTGTTAAACTCCTATATCAATTACTGTTACGCTAAATTATTCAGAAAACGAATATTAACCGATCATGGAATTCGTTTCGATCAAGACATCAGTCTAGGCGAGGACACCCTTTTTGTCCTTAAGACGCTCGACCGCACCAACGCCTTTGCCGTCAAAGAGGAGATCTATTATAACTATGTCCAACATTCGAACCTTACCTTAACGTATCGCTTTCGACCGGATAAATTTCGCGTGTTGAACGACCTCCACTTCGCGATCGTAGACTTTTGCAAAGTGAACCGGTGTTACGATCAAAAAACAAGGACGGCGCTAGACAAGCGATATATGGAGCTGATTTTGTTTTGCTTAGACGAAAATTTTAAAAGAGGTTTCCCGCAAGCGTTACAAATTAAGAAACAGCTTGGTGTTTTGCTAGGGGATGAACATATTCAGAAATTTGTCACTCAAGGAAATGAAATTAAGCAGCAGTATCCCCTGATTCTTATACAGGCCATTCGATCGAAAAATCCTTATTTTTATTTTATTGTTTACTATTCCTTGATCGTCTATCGGAAGGTAAGGAGCAAAAAAAATGAAAAGGCTGCTGTTCGTCGCTAAATGCGAGTCTATCGGGGGATTGGAAAAGACGCTGTCTGCTTATACCGGCATGCTAAATACCGGCGAGTACGAGATTACCGTGATGACGGGACAATACAACCCGTCGTTACGAGACATGCTTCCGAAAGAAGTGAATTACAAAGCGTTATTTCGCAGACGGTTTAAAGGATTGGATCGGATCTTAATGCACGCTCCTCGATCGCTATTGCATCGATGGTACATTCGAGAACGTTACGACGTTGAGATTTCGTTCCAGGAAGGGTATCCGACGAAGATCGTCTCGGGGGCAAATTCACGAACCAAGAAGCTGATCTGGTTCCATAACGATCCTGCCTATCACGATTTTAACTTGTCCTTTATCCCGGATAAAGCGAAATTACGGGAGACGATCCGAACCTACGACGCATTGGTCGCGGTTTCCGAATCGATCAAGAAAGCTTACGCCGCATATATGCAATTGCCGGACATGACGGTGATCTATAACCCGATCGATGTTCCATTCCTGATCGATTGTTCCAAGCAAAACGTCGAGGAAGATTTGAAGGAGGGCATATTTCGATTATGTTGCGTCGGCCGGCTTTCCGAGGAAAAGCAATACGACATGCTTGTCGACTGCGTGGTCGACCTGCTTCGGGAAGGGGAGAACGTGGAACTGCTGATTATCGGTGAAGGCAGTTTATATGACGATCTGAAGAGAAAGATCGACAACTCCAACGTTCAGGATGCGATTAAGCTTCTAGGCTTTAAAAGCAATCCGTACCCCTATGTTGCAAAATCATCTTTGCTTGTTTGTTGTTCGAGAACAGAATCGTTTGGACTGGTCGTTGCGGAGGCGTTGGCGCTGGGGGTTCCAGTCGTCGCCACGAGGTGCGGAGGGCCCGAGGAGATACTGGGGCAAGGCGAGTACGGCTTGCTGACCGACAATAATAAAACCTCCTTGTTGGCAGGACTTAAGCGCATGATTCGCGATCCGGAACTTTATGCAACCTACCGAAAATCGTGCGCCGAAGCAGTAAAGAAATTCGAAAAGCAAAAGATACTGAGGGAAATAGAAAACTTATTTTGAATCTATGGAGGAAACATCGTGAAAAAAGTTGTGCTGTATAGCCATGGAGGTAGCGGGAATCGAGGCTGCGAGGCGATCGTAAGAGGGACTTACAAAATCATGCGGGATCAGCTGCAGGAAACCCCCGTGTATCTCTGTTCGCTGAATAAAGACGAAGACGAGGCAGTCGGCTTGTCGAGTCATATGAATATCGTTCCTTACTCGAATTATGTAACGAGGAAGTCCGTCGACCATATGAAGGCCGCGGCGATGAACAGACTGTTCGGAAAAGCGGACTACTATGTGACTCTGGCGCAAAAAAATCTTTACGAGCTGTTCGGTCAAGAAACGCTCGCGGTTTCGATCGGGGGCGATAATTATTGTTATACCGATTCCAAATGGCTGTATCTGAGCCATAAAGAAGCCAAACGGAAACGGGCGAAAACCGTCCTTTGGGGTTGCTCTTTAGAAGAAAAGAATATGGATGACGAAATGATTCGCGACCTAAGCAGTTATGATCTTATCATCGCGCGTGAGAGTCTAACGTACGAATTATTGCTTCGCAAAAACATTGCGAAAAACACGAAGCTGTTTCCTGACCCAGCGTTCCAATTGGACTACGAAGAAGTTGAGTTGCCGGCGAAATTCGCAAGAAGAAATACGATCGGCATCAATTTAAGTCCTTATATTTTTTCTACGGACATTGATCAGGAACAGGTCATCGATATGTACGCGGGCTTCATTAGACATCTTCTCTCGCATACGGATTCCCAGATTGCGTTGATTCCGCATGTATTCTGGAGCCACAGCAGCGATCTCGACGTCATGCGTCAGGTCCTTGCCAGGGCGGGGAATGAGGAACGCGTGTTTATCGTCGAGGCTCGCTTCAATTGTATGCAAATGAAATATGTCATTTCGCAATGCCGAATGTTCATCGGAGCTAGAACGCATTCAACGATCGCAGCCTATTCCACTTGCGTTCCTACGTTAGTTCTGGGGTATTCGGTCAAATCGCGCGGAATCGCCCGCGACATTTTCGGTTCGGAGAAAGACATGGTGATATCAGTGAAAGAGATTCGAAGTACGGAAGATCTGATTACTGCGTTCAATCATATCTGGAACCGCGAAGATTCGATTCGGGCGCATCTTAAGCAGATAATGCCCGACTATAAGAGTAGAGTCGTTCTCGCCAGCAACGAATTGAAGAAACTAGTTTCCGGAAGGTAACTATGAGAAACCAGTACAAAGCTGGAGCGATTTTATCCTTTGTTACCATATTTATAGGCAACTTCGTAGGGTTGATCTATACGCCGATTATGCTTCGGATGTTAGGGCAAGCGGAATACGGGTTGTATTCGCTAGTAGGCTCCATGATCGCTACGTTAAGCCTCTTAGACTTAGGTTTTACGAATGCGAGCATCCGGTATATCTCTAAATATCGGGCCTTGGAGGATAAGGATAAGGAGTATCGCGTGAACGGAATGTTCGTGGTCATCAATACCGCGATCGCTTTGGTCACGCTTGTAGTAGGGTTCATCATATACCGATACGCCATGAATCCGTTATTCGACGGTAGCTTGACTGCGACGGAACTGTCGAAGTTTAGAGTTATGTTCTTCATTTTGATCCTTAATCTGGCCATTGGTTTTCCGTTGTCGGTTTTCAGTTCAATCATTGTTTCCTATGAAAGATTCGTATTTCCAAAGTTGATGGGATTGCTTCGGACAGTGTTAAACCCGATCGTGATCATTTGCGTCCTTTATATGGGATATGCCTCGCTTGGGATGGTTATCGCCAACTCGATTCTGAATGTATTGTTTTTAGGAATTAATGTTTACTATTGCTTGAAAATACTTAAGATAAAGTTTCTGTTTGGAAATATTGATTGGAAGCTCATGAAGGAGATTTTCATCTATTCTTCGTTCATCTTCCTTGCCATTATCGTGGATAAAATTTATTGGACGACGGACCAACTTATCTTAGGTGCGGTTTCCGGCACGGCCATGGTGTCCATTTATGCCATTGCCTCCCAGTTCAATATGTATTACATGCAGTTCTCGACGGCAATTTCAGGCATGTTCCTTCCGCGAGTAACGACGATCGTCGTCAAGAGCGATTCGAACGAACGGGAGCTATCGGATCTGTTCATTCGCATCGGGCGAATTCAATACATCATTATGGCTTTAGCACTTACCGGATTTGCGCTGTTCGGCAAACCCTTCATCGAAATGTGGGCAGGTCCCGAATATTCGTCGGCGTATTACATCGCATTATTGCTTATCACCCCGTTCACGATTCCCTTGATTCAAAATATGGGACTAACCATACTGCAAGCGAAAAACAAGCATAAATTCCGTTCCGTTACTTATTTGATTATCGCTGTCCTGAATTTTGCGGTCAGCATTCCATTGGCTCAAGCCTATGGAGGCATTGGATGCGCGATCGGCACTGCGGCTTCGATGGTAGTCGGAAACATCATCATTATCAATATTTATTACTATAAGAAAATACATATCGACATCCCGAAATTTTGGCTGGAAATCGCAAAAATGTCGATTCCAGTGGCAATCGTCCTCGCAATCGGACTTGCGGTCAATGCGATCGTTCCGGGGTTCGGGATTTGGTGGTTCGCGGTCAAGACAGTCGTCTTCCTGATTTTGTACTGCGCAGCAATGTATGCTATGGGAATGAATCGCTATGAGAAGGAATTGATTCACTCCTTGTGGAGGGGCGTTACAAGGCAAACAAAGAGAACGGCCGTGCAAAATTTCGGTTGAGTCATCATTATTGCCATACGAGGGAGGGTGTCTATGTCAAACCGGATCGAGTCCTTCGATTCTGTCAGAGGAATCGCTTCTATGGTCGTCGTTATTTTCCACTGTCTTATTTCGTTCCCTCTCTTCCACGACTCCTACTACTCAAACAAGCATGTAAGTTCGTTCTTGGAGCTATTTACGAATACGCCGCTCCATCTAGTCTGGGCTGGAAAAGAAGCGGTCCTTCTGTTTTTTATTCTTAGCGGGTTTGTATTGGCTCTTCCTTTCTTAAAGGAGCGACCGCCCGCTTACGCATCTTTCGCCATAAAACGATTTTTCCGTATCTATATCCCTTACATCGTTGTCATGGCGGTTTCCTGCATACTCTTGGTCCTGTTCGCGCAATATCAGCCGATCGAGAGCTTAAGCCATACCTATAACGAAAGATGGAACCATCCTCTGGACATGAAGGCCTTGACCTCGTATTTGCTCATGATTAATTACGATCTAACCAATGTGAACGGCGTAGTGTGGACATTGTTTCATGAGATGAGAATCTCGTTCGTATTTCCTCTGATCATGCTCGTCGTCGCACGGAACTCATTGTTCCGTTCTTTCACGGCATTGTTCGTTATGATCGCTATTGCATATGTTGGTCTAGGATTTCTATCCAACTATGCCACGACAGGTCTGTTGTCGGCTTTTATCTTTTCCGTTAGAGAATCCGTGTACTACATGCTGTTTTTCGCATTAGGCGCGTTCTTGGCAAAATACAAGGACGTCATCGCGAAGTCGCTGCAACGCGCCCCCTTCCCATTAAAAGCGGGGGTGTTGTTGTTGGCTATCTCAACGGTTAGCGGAAGATGGTTATATTGGTTCGTCGATGCCCTGCCGCCGTTTGTTTTGGACGTCGTTTCCGCTGCCGGGATTCTCGCGATGTTCAGTTGTATCCTAAGCATGAAGCGACTGGATAGGGTGTTGAGCGGCGGAGTGCTAATGTTTCTCGGGAAAATATCCTACAGCCTTTATTTGGTGCACATTCCGGTTCTTATGCTGGTTGGTTCCTATGCAGGGAGGTTACTTCCCTTGCCGGTCGCATTCGCATTCGTTCCGGCAGTTTCCGTAATTGCGGCTGCCTTCGTGTACAAATATGTGGAACAACCTGCGATCTGGGCCGGGAGATCGGTAGCGAAGCATATGGATACCAAAAAGCGAAACTTCGTTAGGAAGGAGCATTCCGTTCATATATGAACGCCGGAATGAAGGTGTGATGAGACCTGAGACTGAGGGGGAATGAAACTTTGGATCGAATTCGGGATCGAATATCGGAGTTGGATGCCTTAAGGGGTTTGGCTGCATTGGCGGTCATGTTATTCCATTACGTATATTTTTACAACCATAATTATGCGATTCATCCCATAGATACCAGCGGTTCCTTCTTTCAATACGGAGCCTACGGGGTTCATTTGTTTTTCATCATAAGCGGGTTTGTCATATACATGACCATTCGGAAGTGTGAATCGGTTAAGGATTTCTGGGTAAAGCGCGCGATTCGGTTGTATCCGGCCTATCTCACTGCGGTAGCCTTCACTTTTCTTGCGACATCGACATACTCTGGACTTGATTCGTTGTCCATCAGTATCATTGACGCTCTTTTGAATGCAACCATGCTCCAAGGGGTGGTTCCAGGAGTAGACATTCCTCTGGTGGACGGTTCATATTGGAGCTTGGCGGTGGAATTACATTTTTATGTATTCTGCGGAATGCTGCTAGCGACAGGATTGCTTAGAAGTCCGTTGACCATTTCGTGGGTTTGGATGGTTACGATATATGTGTTGAAACTGCTGTTTGTTGCAGGAATGATTCATCCGATCGTCGGCGATCTCGGGATAGTAAATTATTCCAATCTCTTTATTGCGGGAGTCATGTTTTTCGAGCTAAAGAACGGGAAGCGGATCGTTCCCCACGTCATTATCGTCCTCGCAGCGGCATATCAGTTTATTTTCTTTTCCTTTTTGTCAGGAGTGATCGTCTCGGCGTTTTACCTGCTATTTTACGCGTTACTAACAGGGAATCTGCGGCTGCTAAATAACAAGCCCCTCATTGCTTTAGGAACAATCTCATACAGTCTATATCTTATTCACCAAAATGTAGGCTATCTGATCCTTCATTATCTGGAGGACAGAGGGTTTACGCAACCGGGGATTCTAGCGGTTCCGGTAGTCGTTTCAATTTTATTAGCCGTAGTGATCACGAATTTTATTGAAAGACCGCTTCAGAGGAAGATGCTTCGAGCGTACGGTGCTGTGAGGGCGAAGGACGGGAGCGATTCGATTCCAGTGGCTACCTAACCCATCGAAGGAGGCGAGCATAGGATTCGTAAAAAAATAGCACAGAGGGAGTGAAGGGATGAAGAGGTGGATGGCGCTGACATTATGCGCAGCGATGATGATGGGGGCAATTCCTAGTATGTCTGCGGCGGATCCAGCAAGGAAGGCGTTAACCGATATCCAAAACCACTGGGCGGCAGAGGGGATTATGCGTCTCCAGGCCCTAGGATGGGTCGGAGGATACGAAGACGGTACGTTTCGGCCGGACCGAAGCGTTACGAGGGCGGAATTTATCGCCGTTTTGATCCGCGCATTGAAGTTAAAACCTGCGGGCTCGTTCACCGTTCCCTTTAGGGACGTACCCGCGGACTACTGGGCAACGGACGAAATCGCTGCTGGACGTTCGGTTGGTTTGCTTGCCGGAGATCCGGACGGCGCATTTCGCCCCAATGACGGAATGACAAGGGCGGAAGCGGCTTCCGTGCTTGCAAGAGCATATCTTTATCCTGAGGATGATCAAAGTGGCTTCGCCTTCCGGGACGTCAGCCAAGAACATTGGGCGTATGAATCCGTTATGACACTTGCGGGGAATGGGATCGTGGAGGGGAATTCGCAAGGGTTATTCCAGCCGAATCGATCGGTTACTCGGGCGGAGGTTGCCGTGATGCTACTCCGAACGATCGATTCGAATGTACGGCCGGCGAGTTCCGTCATATCCGGGCCGCCCGTTTTGCCGAACGTGTATGAACTTATCCCCAGGGATTGGAATATTTACAGCGACGGTACGCACGCGAAGGAAACGACGAAGGGGTTTAACGATGCTTTGGTCTGGGCGCATAAAGCCGGTTATACCGTGTTCAAGGTACCGGCGGGGACGTATTTGATTTCTAAACCCGTGAAAAACACGATCGGGTCGGACGGATATATAACAATGGTGCCGAACATGACGTTCTGGGCCGATGATAACGCCGTGTTCCAGAAAGAGGCGAACGATTCTGAAAGCTATACGACCTTGCTGGTTCCCTACGGCGCGAATAACGTAGTCATCCGAGGGGGCACGTATCGAGGCGATAAGGATACCCACAATTACGCGGTTAAAGACACATACGGGCCTGGTACCCATGAGGGCGGATACGGGATATCCATCGCCGGAGCAAACAACGTTACGATCGATGGGGTGAAGGCTGTCCACTTTACGGGAGACGGAGCGATCGTCGGCGGAAAGCCTACACTGATTCAAGATATTTATGAAACTGGGTTTACCTCCGGCAATATAGACGAAGCCGGGAACATGCTCGCCGATCCCGCCGCCGTCCGGACGAAGACGGCGGTTACGCTCGATCCTGCTAAAAAACCGATGTTTGCGACTGAAAAATATTTCGAGCTTTCGAATCCGCGTAATCTCCCAGGTATGTTCGATATTTATTTTTATCGTGCCGACGGTTCGTTTCTCTCGCGTCAAACGAATGTCGCGATGAGACAGATCCTTTCGATTCCTTCAGAAGCAAATCATTTCCATCTCGTGTTTCGCAAGGCAAGCGCGACGGATGCGTACGTCGAAGTATGGAACAGGGTTCAGAGTGATTCCGTCGTTATCAAAAATTCAGAGTTTGCGTTTAATCGACGTCAGGGAATCACCGTAGCCGGGGGCAATAACGTTACAATCGAAGGGAATAAAATCCATGACATCGGGGGCACTGCTCCGATGAGCGGGATCGACGTCGAGGGCGGTTATGGGGAAAACGGGATGTTAAATACGAACATTTACATTCGAAAAAACGAGTTTTACAATAACAGACTTTACGACATCATTCTGTATGACGGTCGCAATGCGGTGGTGGAAGGGAATCGGTTAGGCTCCTCCAAAGCAATCGGATTGGCGATTTCTGATCCATTCACAGGGGCGACGGTGCAAAACAATACGTTCGTAGGTTCCGGGATCAGCGCCGCGCACGATGCTACGTTTATCAATAATACGATGAGCGACGCAACGGCGGCCTTCCAAGGTCCCAATGTCGTCGTCGATCAACTTACCTTGACAGACTCGGTATTTACGGTCACGAACAAGGTTAAGTTCGGCGTACAGGTGTCGAATTTGAGGATGACGAACACAAAGAAGGGAACCTCGGGGATTACTTTATACGGCGAACCGATCCATATGAAGAACGTATCTATGAAGGGCGAGAGCGCGCTTCGGAATCTGACGGGAGAAATTGCCGACGGCAGCATTTTCGATAATCTCGTGATAGAAGGGTATAATTCGACGTACGGAATCGATCTTCCCCGGGGAACATATAACAACTGCAAATTCACGGCATCCGGTCAAGGAAGCGGAACGATTTCTGTAAATGGCGAGGGTACGTACGCATTGAATAAATGTGAGATTTCGGTGTCGGGAAGGGCTCTTCATGTAAGCGGTGATGGAGTGGGCTTTACGATTCGCGACTCCAAAATCGGAATCAATGGCTCTTGGGGGCAAGCGCTGTATGTGGAACAAGCGCGGAATTTGCTGATCGAGGGGAATGAAATTCGAGCGGAGCATCTTGCACAACCTGTAAATCTGATTCAGTTCTACAAGAGCGGAGAGAAGGTAAATCGAAATGCAGTCGGTAATGCCGTCATAAAGTCCAATACGATCGTCACCAACAATGCGTCGAAGGGAGTTTCGACGCAAGACGGAGGAGCCGGGGCACCTGCATTTACGGTAACGGACAATGTTCTGGTGAACGCAACGTTAGACTTGAAGAAGGCGGACGTTCAAAGGAATAATGAGCTGATTTCTGGACAGTAAGGTAAAACGTCGAGGCCCGGGGATCGGCCCGGGCCTTACGTTGGGTTATGTGGAAATCGGGCCGAATGTGCGGAAGACGGCTCGCGGTCCGATGTACTTCCAGGTTAATCCATTAGGGTCTGTCCAGTTGCCAGAGGCATGGCTGGGAGGCATGGAACCGCTTGTTCCCGAAGTGATGCTGTGGTACACCTTACCGTTCGAATGCACCTCCGCGCCTACGGAATAGATAGAACCTGGAGTCCAAGCGACGTTCGACGCGTAACCGGCCAAGGTGCAAATCCACCCAACATGACTTCCGGGCACGGGCCTTGCGTTAAAGTAAATGTCGCCAAGATGGAAATACCCGGAAGATGGCTCCGACACCCCCTTGCGCTCCGGGTCATATGGGACGAACCTGCTGTCGTTTACCGTAGGAATAATTAAATTCGAAGTCGTACGATTGTCGGCGAATACGAACCGGAGAACGCCGGACGCGTTGGAATAGTAAGTTAAGTCAAGCGAACCATCGCCAGCGAACGATAGAGTATTTCTCTTCAAGATGACTTCCGCTGAAGCCGGATATGCGGCAATGCGCAACAGGTGCTGGAAGGATGGGTTGTGGATCGCGATTCGGGAATCGGTAATCCGGATCGACCCGTATCCACGGTTGCTCTCGATAATAAGAAGACTGTTATTAGCCCTGACCGTAATGTCGCAGTCATCCAATGCAATGCTTGGAGTTTCCCCGGCGGTGTTCGTATTCCCGACGCTTATGAAGGAATCCTCGAACTTAGATCGACGGACCCTGGCTTCTTTGCCCTTCGTCATGTAAACATGGTTGTTGAGCGTGGATTGAATAAAGCTGCATCCTTCCAAGACGAGGATATCTCGAACCGTCAATTCGTCGCGTGTTCTCATATTTACCATGATGTTTCGAAATGTACTATTCACCGATTCGAGCGTTCTGAAATTCACTTCCTTTTGCGGATACAACGAATCGAACGTGCAACCTTCGATTCGATCGACGGTAACCGAACTCGTTCCAACGGCGCTGCTGTATTTTACGTAATTATTCTTAAAATGGTACAATGCGCCGCGTGCCGTCTCGATTATGAAGGGGTCGACGAAGTTATTTTCCGTCACGGAAACCTGGTAGCCGCTACCGTTCAAAATCGTCACTCCGTTGTGTATGCTATTACCCGTAATATTGACGTACGCGTTTTCTATGCGAGCTGTCATTAGTCCGATCGAAGACCCGCAGTTGAATATAAAGTTTCCTCGGATGGTCGCGTGAGCGAGCGAATATAGATTGACCGCGGTTGAATCCACGTTATAGATATGATTGTTCTCGATCTGTACGGAGTAGCAACCTACCAGTATCCCATGGTTGCTATTGTATATCAGATTATTACGAATCACGCAGTTATCTCCGAAGGAATCCTCTTGGTTGATCGCATACCTTGTAGGATCGTAGAACGTCGGGAGGCCGTCCAGAAACTTCAGCGTATTCTTCCCGTTGTCGCGAATTACGTTATGCTGAATGACGTTGTAGCTCCCTCCACCGGTGATACCGCCTCTATGGCCGTTAAAGATTTCGTTATGCTCTATGACGTTGTGGTGAGCGATGTCGCCGTAGACGATAGTGATCTGCATGTATTTATTTGCGTTCGCTTCTTGGCGAAACAGCAGTCTGAACGTTCTTGCGCCGACGGGGACGGTAATGGGCGTATAAATCTTGCGTCTCTTCTGCACACCGAGATAAGCGTTATTTTCACCGTAAAAATAAACATCCACTTCTCTTACGTTGAGGTTGGTTTCCCGGGTATACCCAGCGCCTGCGATGAGAATAGAAGAGTATTCCACATCCGAAGGGAGGGGGATATTCGTAGTGATAACCGTGTTCTGCGATGTCGTCGGTTGTCCGGTTTTATCGTCTAGGCCGTTTACAGTGAGTCCCTGGTAAAACTCGACCAAGGATCGGAACGCGGAACTCACCAGCGAGACGTTATCTCCCATGTAGTCGCTGATTGCGCAGTGAGAGACGGAACAATGGCTGGACCCTCTTCCGATCACAACTCCATAGGTATGCTCCATCTTTGCTTCTTCCGTAGCGTTGGTCCAACTCCGATCCGTCCGGTCGCCTATGATTCTTCCGCCAACGAGATGAGCGTTGGTTACGTTCTCGAACACGAAGCTATTTCCTTTAAAGTTAAAGTAATCGTTAGTAGTACGGTTATCAAAGGGCGATTTTCGGTCCGAGTCATACATGACCTTAAAAGTCGATCCATTGAGAAAAAAGGTAAGGTTGCTAAGCATTGCAATCGACCTAGGGTAGCAGATGGAGTACTCCCCTCTCGGGATGACCACGGCGTTGTAGCCGCTCTCCCGAGCAAAGGCAAGTGCATTGTTTATTCCCTGGATGTTTCGGTCGGCGCTCGTATAATCCGCTTCCGTATAAGGTTTCTGCGGAAGCCCTTGCACGATCCCCCATCGTTCTATATCGATCATGTAAGTCGCGCTACCCGACATCGAATTTATAATGGTATCTATGTCGCTAAGCCTCGACTTTAGGTTCACGGTTGGCTCGACGTAAACGGCCTCGGCAACAGTGATCGGCAACAGGTACTCGTTGCTTGCGTTTTTCAGTTTTTTCAGTTTTCCCTCCATAACGTAGGACCTCCTTTAGAGAAGGGTTTTGTAATTCTGCGCCCGCTCTTCTGTTGTAAGCGCCCTATTATAATAGGCTAAATATTCATACCACACGTTGTTTACTTTATCGCCGACTTGAAGTAATGGTCTTTCAAGACGGGCGATGTGGAACTGCGGTCCGAACGGTTTCTGCATAATTAAGGCATTATCAAGATATAGGGAGATAGCGGATGCGTCGCGTACTAGGACCACGTGATAGTATGGGGCGGTACTAAGCGAAGCGGTAAAAAGGGAGGTTGCGACAATCGCATTGGTATTCAGGTCTCTAGCAAAAAGCGTTACGACGAATTGCGTATTAGGGCTGTAATTCCGTTTCACCGTCACGCTGGTCGTTGCTTCGTTCTCTCTGGCAGAGTCGAAAATATTGAGGAAGGACGTCCCTTGGTCGGATTTCACGGTCATGGTTAGGGTGAAAGGTTCGTTGCCATCGAAGTAATTCCTAGGATATAAAAAGGAGTAATTTTCGGGAGTTTCCTCTAACAGAACTAAACCGTTCGTAACAAGACCGGCCAAACTCGGTGAGACCGGCGGAGTCGTAAGTGTGATGCTCTGACCGAACGAGTAGTTGTTCGCTAGGTCTTTGGCTCTCACTGTGAATGTGTAAGTTGTCGATGGAGTTAAGCCGATGATGTCGGAGTAAGTCGCGAGTCGATTTCTGGTCCTGGCTACTACGGTTTGACCGCTAAAAACCTCGTAAAAAGTGACGTCTGTAGAACCGGAGACATTCCATGTCAACCGGACGCTCGTGGCAGTTAATTTCGTATAAGCTAGTGAAGTAACGTCATTCGGCGGATCCTGATCGATCGTAAACCAAAAGCTGTAAATAGGGCTTTTGTTTCCGGCGCGATCGACGGCGAAGTATTTTAGGTTCGTAGTCGTTCTAATTGGAATCGGGCCTGTATAGACGCTGCTTGAGGTTGTTGGGTCCGAACCGTTAAGGGTGTAATATATTGAAGCAGCTTCGTCGGCGGTTAAAGTCACGGTTTGGGCCGAGTTAAACGATTTATTGCCCGGCGGAGAAGACGTAACCGTCGGCGGTTTCGTGTCCGAGGTAATGCTTGAGTATACTTGGATCTGTACTGCGCTGGCATTACCAGCGACATCTATCGCAAAGTATTTAAGCGTAACGGTTCCCGTTATGGGAATAGGAGAGGAATAAACAGGACTTGATTCGGTAGGTGTCGATCCGTCCAACGTATAGTAAATCGTTGCAGGCTCATTCGCCGTTAACGTAACGGTGAATGGCTGGGAGAAGTTTCTTCCCTCCGGCGATGCGGTTACGAGCGGCGGAACTTCCTCAATCAATTCAACCTTTTCCCCGGGGGTCCAATTCTCGTAGAGAACTGCGTCGCTTAGATTTACTTTAGCATCGAGCAATCGCTCGATTTTTTCCGAGCTGTAGGTACGGTCGGGGTGGGCGCTGCTGTCATCGATATACATGGCTATACACCTCGATCCTATACGTGAAACTACTTGTTTCATACATATGCCGTTCGAAAGAAAGGTGTGCGATGATATATGTCTCTTTCTTGTCGCGTCTCCTTTCCTGCAAGAGAACGATTAGATCGAAACTATCTTGACATGTTCTTTATAAAGAACTAAAATGAACATATAAATCACTTGCCTATTTTTTTTTTATCCAAATGTTCTCTATAACGAATGAATAGCGAGGTTGATATCCCATGCCAGTCCTAGTCACCGGCGGCGCCGGATACATAGGAAGCCATACCTGCGTAGAGCTGCTGGAAGCCGGCCATGAGGTCGTCGTGGTCGACAACCTGCAGAACAGCAGCGAGGAATCGCTGCGGCGCGTGCAGGAGATCACAGGCAAGTCGGTTACGTTTTACAAAGCGGATCTGCTCGATCGAGAGGCGCTGGAGATCGTTTTCCAAAGCCATCGGATCGAATCGGTCGTTCACTTCGCCGGCCTGAAGGCGGTGGGCGAATCGGTGGACGCGCCGATCGAGTACTACCTCAACAACGTCGTCGGTACGCTGGTGCTGTGCAACGTCATGTCGGACTTCGGCGCGAAGAAGCTGGTGTTCAGCTCCTCGGCGACCGTGTACGGGCTGCCGGAGCGGGTGCCGATCCCGGAGGACGCGCCGCTCGGGGCTACGAATCCGTACGGCCGGACGAAGCAGATGATCGAAGAAATCCTCCGAGACATTTGCGCGTCCGACAAGCAATGGAGCATTGCGGCGCTGCGCTACTTCAATCCGATCGGAGCGCACGAGAGCGGCCGCATCGGCGAGGATCCGAACGGCATCCCGAACAATTTGATGCCTTATATTACGCAAGTGGCGATCGGAAGGCTTCCGCGGCTCGGCGTCTACGGCAACGATTACGATACTCGGGACGGCACCGGGGTGCGGGACTACATCCATGTGGTGGACCTCGCCAAGGGGCATCTGAAGGCGCTCGATTACGTCGCGAAGCGGCGCGGCATGGAAGCGTTCAACCTCGGCACCGGCCGGGGCTACAGCGTACTGGAGATGGTCGCCGCCGTCGAGAAGGCGTCCGGCCGGACGATTCCGTACGCGATCGCGGACCGCCGGCCCGGGGATATCGGCGTCTGCTTCGCCGACCCGTCCAAGGCGCGGGACGTCCTCGGCTGGACGGCGGAGAAGGACATCGAAGCGATGTGCGAGGACGCTTGGCGCTGGCAATGCCGCAACCCGAACGGCTATGCGGCCGCGAAGGAAGCCGGGCTGTTCACTACGGTCGTGTGAGAGGGACGCGCATATGGATAATATTTCGCTGAAATTGACGCAGCAGCAGCTGCGGGAGATCGCGATTCGGGCTTATAAGAAAGGGCAAGCCACGGCGAATTTGGAAGCCAAGGACCTCGTGAAGGAGCTTCGCGAGCAAATCCTGTCGGCGATCCGGGAGAGCGGCGGCGGCGAAGCGGGGCGAGGCCAATGAAGCGGTGCTTCGACGTCGTCGTCGCGACGCTGCTGCTCCTCCTGTTGTCCCCGGTCGTCGCGGTCACGGCGCTCGTCGTGAAGCTGCGGATCGGCTCCCCGATTTTGTTCGCGCAGGAGCGCCCCGGGCTGCACGGCAAGCCGTTCCGGCTGTATAAGTTCCGCACGATGACGAACGCGACGGACGACGCGGGCAACCCGCTGCCGGACCACCTGAGGTTGACCCCGCTGGGACAGACGCTTCGGGCGTTCAGCTTAGACGAGTTCCCGCAGCTGATCAACGTGATCAAAGGGGATCTAAGCCTCGTCGGCCCGCGTCCCCTGCTGATGGAATACATGTCGCTGTACACGGAAGAGCAAATGAAGCGGCACGAGGTTCGACCGGGTATGACGGGCTGGGCGCAGGTGAACGGGAGAAACTCTATCACATGGGAGGAGAAGTTCGCCCTAGACCTCTGGTACGTCCGGAATCGAAGCCTGCTGCTGGATCTGAAAATCCTGTTCCTCACGGTTAAGAAGGTCATCCGCACCGAGGGCATCAGTCACCAAAACCATGTCACGATGGAGAAGTTCACCGGCACGTAAACGGAATTTCCTGCAGAGAGGGGGGCGAATCATGCACATCGCCTTGATCGGCGGCGGCGGGCACAGCAAGGTGATCCAGGACATGATCCAGGCGCGGAACGACTTGACCGTCGCGGCGATTCTGGACGATAAATACCCGAGCCTGGAGCTGGAGAACGGCGTCTATACGGGCCCCGTCTCGTCTGCCCTGTCGCTCGCCGGCGGGATGGACCGTCTCCGGTTCGTCATCGCGATCGGAGACAACCGAACCCGTTGCGCCATCGCCATGAGACTCGGATTGCGTCCCGATCGCTATATGACGCTCGTCCATCCAAGGGCGTATGTCAGCCCGCGGAGCGTCATCGGCCACGGCGCCGTTATTCTGGCGAACGCGGTCGTGAATGCCGGCGCCGCCGTAGGCGATCAAGCGATCGTGAACACCGGCGCCATCGTCGAGCATGACTGCATCGTGAGCGGCTACGCTCACATCGCGCCGAGCGCGACGTTAACGGGAGGCGTGAAAGCCGGGACGGGGGCTTTCGTCGGCGCGGGCGCGGCCGTCATCCCCGGCAAGACGATCGGCGATTGGGCGACGGTCGGGGCGGGGGCGACCGTCATTCACGACATTCCGCCCCGCACGACGGTCGTCGGCGCGCCTGCAAGAATCGTGAAATATAACGAGACGGGGGATGATTTCGATGTCGAAGCCGATCGGCCGGAGACGAATTTTTTTGTCCAGCCCGCATATGAGCGGCAAAGAAAGTCTGTATATTAGCGAGGCCTTCGCCACGAACATGATCGCCCCGCTCGGGCCGAACGTGGACGCGTTCGAACGGCAAGTCGCGGATTACGCGGGAGTGGCGGACGCGGCGGCGGTCAGCTCCGGAACGGCGGCGATTCATCTCTCGCTGCGGCTGTTGGACGTGCGGGAGGGCGATCGGGTGTTTTGCTCTTCGTTAACGTTCGTCGCCAGCGCGAATCCGATTCTGTATCAAGGCGCGGAGCCGGTGTTCATCGATTCCGAGCCCGAGACGTGGAACATGTCGCCGATCGCGCTCGAGCGGGCGCTGGAGGACGCAAGGCGGTCGAACTGGCTGCCGAAGGCGGTCATCGTCGTTCACCTGTTCGGCCAGAGCGCGAAGATGGAGGAGCTGCTGGAGCTGTGCGACGCGTACGGCGTTCCGTTAATCGAGGACGCGGCGGAGTCGTTGGGCTCGGACTACAAGGGGAAGGCGAGCGGTTCGCTCGGCCGATTCGGGGTGTATTCCTTCAACGGGAACAAGATCATTACGACGTCCGGCGGCGGCATGCTCGTCTCGAACGACGCGGAAGCGCTGAAGCACGCACGGTTTCTGGCGACGCAAGCCAGAGATCCGGCCCCGCACTATCAGCACAGCCGGATGGGGTATAACTACCGAATGAGTAACGTGCTCGCGGGCATCGGCCGCGCGCAGATGGAGGTGCTGGAGGACCGGGTGAGCGCGCGTCGGGCGGTGTTCGAGCGATATCGCGCGGAGCTCGGACGCTTTCCGGGCTTCGAGTTCATGCCGGAGCTGGAGGGAACGAGGTCCAACCGCTGGCTGACGGCGCTCACCCTCGGCGAGGAAGCCGGCGTCTCGCCGTCGTCCCTGATCTACGCCCTGGCGGAGGAAGACATCGAGGCTCGTCCCGTCTGGAAGCCGCTGCATCTTCAGCCTCTATTCTATGGGGCGAGCTATTATCCTCACGGCGAAGAGAGCGTCTCGGAGCGGTTGTTCCGCACCGGCCTCTGTCTGCCTTCGGGATCGAATATGACGCCGGAGGACCAAGAACGCGTCGTGGATTGCGTCACGCGTTGTCTGCCGGCGGAACGGATGACGAAAGGGGCGTAAGCGAAGCCCTCACTCCATCATGCGCTCGTGGCGCTCCGCGCGGCGGAGCAGCTCCGAGCGTATCCGAGCGTCGGTGCAATCTCGATAGAGAATCAGGTGATAGGCGCGCATAACGCGGTGGTAACGGCTTTTCGCCTTCCGGTAGAAGACAGCGAAGGTGTTCATGTGGAAGCCTCCCCTCGCTACAGCGTATGAATACGGCAGCGGAAGTATACGGCATTGAAAGCGGATTCGGACTAAAGGAGGATGGACGGATTGTGCGGAATCGTAGGCATCATCGGAGTAAGGGACGTGGAGGAACAATTATTAAGAGGTTTGGAGAAGCTGGAGTATCGGGGCTATGACTCGGCGGGCATCGCGGTGTTCGGGAGCGAAGGCGTCAACGTGTTTAAGGAAAAGGGGCGAATCGCCGCGCTGCGCGAAGCGGTAGCTCCGGATGCGTCGGCGTCGCTCGGCATCGGTCATACCCGTTGGGCGACGCACGGGGCGCCGAGCCGCCGCAACGCCCACCCGCATCGGAGCGCCGGCGGGCGGTTCACGATCGTACATAACGGGGTGATCGAAAATTACGCGGAGCTGAAGCGCACGATGCTCCGCAACGTCTCGTTCCAGAGCGATACGGATACCGAGGTCGTCGCCCATCTGGTGGAATCGCTCGCGAATCGCGGTCTCGGCGTCGAGGCGGCCTTCCGGACGGCTTTGTCGATGCTGCGCGGTTCGTACGCGATCGCGATGCTCGACGAGGCGGATCCCGGCGTAATCTACGCGGCGAAACAGAAGAGCCCGCTCCTGATCGGCGTGGGCGACGGCTTCGCGGGCATCGCGAGCGACGCGATGGCGATGCTGCACCTGACGAACGAATTCATCGAAATCATGGACGGAGAGACCGTGACGGTCACCCGGGAAGGCGCGGTGCTGAAGGACGCCCAAGGCAAGGAGGTGCGCAGAACCTCGTTCGTCGCCAAGCTGAACGTAGCCGAGCTCGAGAAGGGACCGTATGCCCACTATATGATGAAAGAGATGGACGAACAGCCCGGGGCGATTCGAAGGCTGCTCGCCGAATACGTCGACGAGGATGGGCGCGTATCGATCCCGGAAGACGTTCGGGCCGCGGCGCGGGAGGCCGATCGCATCTACATCGTCGCCTGCGGCACGAGCTATCACGCCGGCTTGGTCGGCAAGCAGCTGCTCGAGAGCGTCGCCGGAATCAAGGCCGAAGCGCACGTCGCCAGCGAATTTCTGTACAACCCGCCGCTCCTCTCCGAACGGCCGCTCTTCGTCTTCATCTCGCAGAGCGGGGAGACGGCGGACAGCCGCGGCGTTCTGGTCCGCATTCGCGAGCTCGGACACAAGACGCTGACGATCACGAACGTGCCGGGCTCGACGTTGTCCCGGGAAGCGGATTACACGCTGCATACGTTCGCCGGTCCCGAGATCGCGGTCGCGTCGACGAAGGCGTACACGACCCAGATCGGCGTATTGGCGGTATTCGCCTGCGACTGCGCGCGGGCGCGGGGCGTCGAAGTCGCCTTCGACGTCGCCCGGGAGCTAAGCCTCGCGGCGAACGCGATGGAGGTCGTTATTAACGAAAAGGAAAAGATGGAGAGCTTAGTTTGGGAGTACTTGAGCTCGTCTCGGAATTGCTTCTTTATCGGGCGGGCGATGGACTACTACATCTGCCTCGAAGGGGCGCTCAAGCTGAAGGAAGTGTCTTACATCCAAGCGGAAGGCTTCGCCGGCGGGGAGCTGAAGCACGGCACGATCGCCCTCATCGAGGAAGGGACGCCGGTCGTCGCGGTGTCGACGCAGCGCGCCGTCAAGCACAGCATCCGCAGCAACGCCCAGGAGGTCATCGCCAGAGGCGCCAACGTATGTATGATCAGCATCGAAGGGCTGGAAGAAGCGGGAGACGCCTTAGTCCTGCCGAAGGTGCATGAAGCGCTCGCTCCGCTGATCGCCGCCGTTCCGCTGCAATTTTTCGCCTATTACGCGGCCCTCTATCGGGGGTGCGACGTCGATAAGCCAAGAAATCTCGCCAAGAGCGTCACGGTCGAATAGGGGTACATTCATGATCGGCAAAAACATTCAACAGTTGCGAGCCAAGAGCGGCATCACCTTGTCCGAACTGGCGGAACGGGCGGGGATTTCCAAGTCGTATTTAAGCAGCATCGAACGCAATCTGAAGCAGAATCCTTCCATTCAGGTGATGGAGAAGATCGCCGTCGTGTTGAAGGTCGATCTGAAGACGCTCCTCAAGATGGACATGAATTCGGAGAAGAAGCAGCAACTCGAGCGGGAATGGATGGACTTCGTGGACGAATTGAAGCGAAGCGGCATCGACAAGCAGCAGGTCAACGAATATAAGATCCTGATCGAATTCATCAAGTGGCATAACGAGCAGGCGCTATATGAAGGGTCTCCCCACGGGAATAAGGGGGCGCCTCCCGCCGGCGGCGAAGCGCCGTGACGGGAGGCGCGGGAAACGATCGACGCTAGCGCCGATCGTTCGCGAAGAACACGGCGATCGTGCCGGGGCCGGCGTGAGCGCCGATGCTGGAGCCGATCATCCCGATGAAAAATCGTTCGCAGCCGAATCGCTCCGCGATCATGCTCCGCATCTCTTCGGCGGCCTCGAGATCGTCTCCATGGGAGATGCCGATCAATTGATCCTTCACGTTCGTGCCGCGCTCCTCCATCAAATCCAAGATCCGCGCGAACACCTTCTTGCGCCCTCGGACCTTCTCGAGCGGAACGAGCTTGCCGCCGTCGACGTGCAGGATCGGCTTAATATTGAGCAAGCCGCCGATGAACGCGGCCACGGGACTGACGCGTCCGCCCCTTACGAGGTACTCGAGATTGTCTACCGTAAAGATGTGCTCCATCCGCCGCGCCTGCGCCTCGACCGCCTGGAGCACCTCCGCTCGGGAGGCGCCGCCGGCCGCGAGCTCCGCCGCATGACGGACGACGAGGCCGAGCCCGAGGGAAGCGCACCGGGAATCGACGATGTCGAGCGCAAGGCCGGGATGGTCGTCCAGAACGGACTGTCTTACGAGCAGCGACGTCTGATGCGTGCCGGACAGCTCCGACGAGAAGGCGATATAGATGCCCTCGTCTCCGTTCTCGGCGAGGCGGCGGAAGCAAGCTTCGAACCTGCCGTAGAGGGGCTGCGAAGTCTTATAGGTTTGGCCTTCGCGCATGCCGGCGAACAGCTCCGCGGGAAGCAGCGAGACGCCGTCCTCGTACTCGCGTTCTCCGTGATACACCATTAAAGGGACGACTTCGATCCCGTGCGAGGCGATGAAGTCTTGCGGCAAGTCGGCGGCGCTGTCGGTAACGATCTTGAGGGCCATGAGGTCCATCCTTTCCAACGTACGTGTCAAGTCATATGACTTGTATTAGATATTCGTAAAAAAATGGTGGATTTACAAAAAAAATCCACGGATTCGACATCTTTCAACAAAAGAATCGAAGTTGTTTTCCAAAAAACGACAGACAAGACATATGACTTATTACTATAATATAGACAGGAATGTAGGAAGCTATGAGATACGTCCTTACAATGTGGGCACCTATGGACGTATGGAGCGAGTGGTGCAACCGGTCCTCTCCTGTGAACGATTGCGGTATAAGTGATCGAGAGGGGTATTCGCCATGCAAATCGAAAGAGTTGTGGAAGTGAAAACGATTCTTGAACAACTGGGCATCGACTGGTCCAAATGGACCGCTTACGAGCAATACCGCCGCTCCGACATCGATCGAGCTCCGAAAGCGCTCCATCCCCTAAGCCATTCCCCGTCCAAGAACTCGGAACAAAGCCCTTTCACGAATCAGCCTTATCGTCGCCTCTTAGCATCGCACGTTCCGCCCGCACGAAAGCGATGAATCGGCGCGCTTCCTCCGCCGTCAGCTTGCGGCCGTCCACGGTGAAATCGATCTTCTCCAGGATCGCTTCGTCCGACAATTCCAATTGATCGACGAAGAAGGAGACGTCCGGCGTCAGACTTTCTTTCATATTTTCAGTGCGCTTCATCAAATAATCGACGGACACGTCGAAAAAATCCGCCAGCGCGGATAACGTTTCGTAATCGGGTTGTCTGCGGTTCGTCTCGTAATGCGACAGCGACGCGCGGGTGATTCCCAGTCGTGCGGCAAGCTCGCCTTGCGTTAACCCGAGATCCTCGCGTAACTTGGCTATTCTTTCGCCACAGTTCATCGTGCTGCTTTCCCCCCCGCCGCTGAATCGTTCACCCAAAAATGTATCCGAAGAATGAAATAGAATTTCATATTTCATACCATTTTTTAAAATTATACCTTCTTCCAGAACCCAAAACAACAAGGAATTCCGATGCCGATAGGTTATAATCTAGAAATAAGACAGGCGGAGGGACGGACGAGAGTGATATACGCAGCTTTGGCGCTATTGTGCATCGGCGTCTTTTATTTCGCATGCATCTTTCCCGCGCAGTGGGTCGAGGTGCGCCGCGTTCGGCGGCCGCTCGGGCTGAACGTCCGGATCCTGCAAATCAGCGACCTGCACGTCGAGAAGACGTGGGTCGGTCCGGAGAAGCTGCGGCGCTTGATCGCCGAGACGTCGCCGGATTACATTTTCCTAACGGGAGATTATACCCAGCGCCTTCGTCATCTGCCCAAGGTGGACGAGTACTTGAAGGCGGTCCGCGACGCGGGGGTTCCGGTCTATGCGGTGTTGGGCAATCACGATTACCGGTTGAGGTCGGACCTGCCCGCCATGCTGGACCTGTTCCGCCGGCGAGGCATCCCGCTGCTCCGCAACGAATCGCTCCGCGTGGGGAACTTCCGGCTCGTCGGGATCGACGACGATTACTCGGGCAAGAGCCATCCGCGCAAGGCGTTCCGAGACGCGCTCCCCGGGGAGAGGTGCATCGTCGTCACGCACGATCCGACGGTGACGCGGCGCATCGACCGTCCTTACGACTACTTGATGAGCGGCCACTTCCACGGCGGTCAGTTCCGGGTGCCGTTCGTGTTTCGGCTTCGGTACAAGGGCCCTCTTCCGCTGCAAGGCATCGTCAAGGGAATACATACGGACCGCAACGGCACGTATTACATCTCGAAGGGGCTCAGCCAGACCGGCCTCAACTTCCGGTTTCTGATCCGAAGCGAAATTACGGTGCATGAACTATAAGGTTTTAGGAGGGGGAAAACGACATGAACTGGCTTCATTCGCTGCGCATGAAGGAGCCGGGCAATACGATCACGCATCTGATTCCGCTGCTGGCCGGATGCGTCGGGCTCGGGTTTCTGATCGCCCAGTTTCTGAACGAGCCGGCGAAGCTGACGACCGGCGTCATCTTCGGCGTCAGCGTCATCCTGTTATACGGAGCGAGCACGGCGTACCATTGGATCCGTACGACGCCCGGCAAGGTGAAGGTGCTCCGCAAGCTCGATCATATCGCGATCTATCTGCTTATCGCGGGCACGTACACGCCTGTGCTGTATTTCGGGCTCGACGGCTGGTGGCGGTGGAGCATGCTGGCGGCCGTGTATACGCTGGCGTCGATCGGCATCGCGTTGAAAGTTTGGTTCCTGCATTTGCCGCGTTCGATTTCGACCGCGTTTTATATCGCGCTCGGGTGGATCGCGATCATCCCGCTCGCGAAGCTGGTGGACGCGCTGCCGGTCGAGGCGTTCGCGCTGATGCTCCTGGGCGGCGTCGCTTACACGGTCGGCGGCGTCGTCTACGCGACGAAGCGGTTCGACTTCTTCCCGAATCGGTTCGGCTTTCACGAAGTGTTCCATATCTTCGTATCTATCGGCACGGTGTTACATTTTGTAATGATCGCAGGTTACATTTTGCCGAATTCGTAAGGTAGATGCGGAGTACTGGGATGGAAGTCCCGGATTTAGTAAAAATTAATAAAGAAAATGACAATTTCATGACGCGACAGAGACAAGCTTCGACAGACTCTACCATGACAAAACTCATATAATCATTACCAGACGCATGACTCTGGTTAATGTTTGAGGGGATCGCAACCCTCTCCGAATAACGGAGCAAGGGTTTTTGTCGTTACCGAGGCAAATCGGATACGGAGAGGGCTGACGCGGTTGGTGAAGCACAAGCTATCGCTTGATGTCAGGGAGATTCTTCGACAGCTCGAATTCACGTTCGAACAATGGGAAGCTTACGAATCCAACGCGATGCTCGAGGAGCGGCCGACGATTCGGAAGACCGAGTCGGCTTCCGCCGTCGCCGTTCAGCCCCTCGAGACCGAGGAAGATTCCGGAGCGGGAAACGAGACGAACGGGTTTCGCCCGCCCTGCGACGAAGGGTAGAGATTCCGCGCCGAAGCGGTCGCGCCATGATGATACAGGAGGATCTTCGCAGTGATTTGGGCGCTTGCCGGAACGACGGCCGCAGCCGCGTTGCTGGCGGCTTCATACTATTTCTCGGAGCGGGTGCTCCGCATTCCGACGCACAAGACCGAAGCGATCCTCGCTTACGAGCTCGAACGCGGGAGCGTTACGCGCGAACGGCTCGACGCGCTCCCGAAGGAGGAGTTCGCGATCGACTCGCCGTTCGGATATAAGCTTCACGCCTGGTTCGTTCCGGCCGACGGCGGGAAGACCGGGCGAACCGTCGCGTTCGTCCACGGGGTGACGTCCTCGTCGTACGGCATGGTGAAGTATGCGGACCTCTTCCTCCGCAGAGGCTTCAACGTCGTGCTGTACGACCACCGCCGGCACGGGCGGAGCGGGGGAGACTTCACCACGTACGGGTACTATGAGAAGCGCGATTTGGCGGCGGTCGTCGACTGGGCGTACGATCGGTTCGGGCGGGACGCCGTCGTCGGCGTGTTCGGCGAATCGATGGGCGCCGCCACGGCGCTGCAGTTCGCCGCCATGGACCGTCGCCCGGCGTTCGTCGTCGCCGACTGCCCGTACTCGGATTTGACGGAGCAGCTCGCCTATCGGCTGAAGGCGGAATTCCGGCTGCCGCGGTTCCCGCTGCTGCCGATTACGAGCCTCTGGTGCAAGCTGCGGGCGGGCTTCTTCTTCCGGGAGGTGTCGCCGGCCCGCGACGGAGCCGCGATCGCGGCGCCGGTGTTGCTTATCCACGGGCGGGAAGACGACTACGTGCCGCCGTGGATGAGCGAGACGGTGTACGAGAGGCTGACATGCCCGAAGTCGATGTATTTGGCGCCGGGCGCGGCGCATGCGGAGTCGTGGGCGCGCGGCCGCGAGTCGTACGAACGGGAGCTGGACGCGTTCCTGGGTTCGCTCGGCCTGCTTCGGGACGAGGCGGGGGATCCAGTGGAGGGTGCAAGCGAGGCGAGACCGGGGAGGAGGTGACCCTTCCCGGTCCCTTTGAGGCATTCCATGAAGGTTGAAGGTACTTGTTCTCGCGCTCCTTCTCCTGGATTGACCTTCGCTCAGCTGAACGATTGCGGCCGGTTTTGCTCATGCTGCGCGAACTCGACGCCATACCGCCTGCCTTTGGCGTCTCGCCTTCGGTTCATCCGTCTCAGGGGCAGCTACCGTTAAGAAAGTTTGCGGTTGTCAGCCCGACAGCACATTTTCTTTACGATTCGCAAGCCTGCCAATCATCCCCATACTGTGTCCGCGCCCGGCCTCCTGCCTTTCGCGCCTCGCCTTCGGTTCACCCGTCACAGGGGCAGCTACCGTTAAGAATTTTTACGGTTGCCAGCCCGACAGCACATTTTAATTACGGTTCGCAAGCCCGCCAATCAACCCCATCGGACTGTGTCCGCGCCCGGCCTCCTGCCTTTCGCTCCTCGCCTTCGGTTCATCCGTCTTAGAGGCAGCTACCGTCAAGAAGTTTTACCGTTGGCAGCCCGTCAGCATATTTTCTTTACGGTTCGCATGCCCGCCGCATATCCCGCCGGTTCGGCACGCGTCCCGTTTCGCGACTTTCGTCGTCGTGTTCTTACCGCATCATGTCTTTCCGATCCGAGAACACGACGACGACGGAGCAAACGGAGCGTATGCCCCAGGCTTTCCATGCACAATTGGTGCACAAGCTCGAACCTAAAGGACGCCGAAAGGCATTTTTCTTAAAAAACGCGGCGCATGAACATTGCTTTTTGCTATCCGGGCCTATGGAGGCGAAATAAGCCCATTTTTCCGCCTCATTGGGCTCGACCTGCCTCACGACGAGGGGGGGCACGGAGCTCGGCCTGACGCGAACATCTGTTTTGTGGTACAATCGATGGTAATTTCAGGACAAAGGCGGAACGAACATATGACGGACCTGATCGGTTGGATCGCGGCGGGGGCGGGCGTCGCGAACGCGGCGCTGCTGCTGGCGCTGCTGCAGCGGACGGCGAAGCGGAACGCCGGGGATACGGAGCGGCGGCTCGACGCGCTCGTTCGCGCGGTGGAGCAGACGGAGCGGGGGCTGCGCGACGAGTTGGCGCGCGTCCGGCAGGAGACGCTGTCGGCGAGCGGGCAGCAGCGGCAGGAGCTCGCGAGCGCGTTCGAGCGGCAGCAGCATGCGCTGCTGGCGCGTCTCGCCGAGCTGACGCGGCTGAACGAGAACAAGCTGGAGACGATGCGCGAGACGGTGGAGCGGCAGCTGTCGGCGCTGCGGACCGATAACAACGCGAAGTTGGAACAGATGCGGGCGACGGTCGACGAGAAGCTGCACGCGACGCTCGAGCAGCGGCTCGGCGAATCGTTCAAGCTCGTCGGGGAGCGGCTCGATCTGGTGCATAAGGGTCTCGGCGAGATGCAGTCGCTCGCGAGCGGCGTAGGGGACTTGAAGAAGGTGCTGACGAACGTGAAGACGCGCGGCACGATGGGCGAGATTCAGCTCGACGCGCTGCTCGAGCAGTCGCTCGCCCCGGATCAGTACGAGCGCAACGTCGCCGTCAAGAAGGGCGTCGGCGAGCGCGTAGACTTCGTCGTCAATCTGCCGGACAAGTCGGACGGCGGCGGACGAGGCGTGATGCTGCCGATCGACGCGAAGTTTCCGCTCGAGGACTATCAGCGGCTGGTCGACGCGCAGGAGGCCGGCGACGCGGCCGCGGCGGCGGAAGCGGGCAAGATGCTCGAAGCCCGCGTGAAAGCCGAAGCGAAGTCGATCCAGGCGAAATACGTCGATCCGCCGGCGACGACGGAGTTCGCGGTCATGTTCCTGCCGCTCGAGGGGTTGTACGCGGAGGTGCTGCGCCGGCCGGGGCTGTGGGAGACGCTGCAGCGGGAGCATCGCGTCGTCGTGACGGGCCCGACGACGTTGTCGGCGCTGCTGAACAGCCTGCAGATGGGGTTCCGCACGCTCGCCGTTCAGAAGCGGACGAGCGAGGTATGGCAGGTGCTCGGCGCGGTGAAGACCGAGTTCGGCAAGTTCGGCGACCTGCTCGACAAGACGCAGAAGAAGCTGCAGGAGGCGTCCAATACGCTGGACGGGGCCGCCGTGCGGACGCGGGCGATCGAGCGCCGGCTGCGCGGCGTCGAGGAGCTGAACGCGCCGTCGGCCGACGCGCCGGAGCCGCTGCCGCCCGAGTGGGGACGAGCCGCCGGCGAGCCGTAGGGTGCGCCTTAGGCGATGAGCCGGCCGCAGCCCGTCGTAGGCGTCGCATATTCCTCCGAGGAGCTGCGAACGATAAGCGGAACGACGGATGCGAAAGGAGCGTGCCGCCATGCCGCGATCGACGCCGTACGACGAGACGATTACGGAGCAGCAACGCGAGGTGCAGGAAGCGCTGATGCAGCTGCCGGGCATCGGGATGACATATGAAGAAGAACCCGCGGACGAAGCGGAGACCGCCGCGGACGAGGCATAAAGACGGGAAGGCCGGAGCCCTTAGGACTCCGGCCTTCCTCGTTGAGGTCCCGACCCGACCTCCGTTCGCTCGATCCGCCTCGTTCCGCCGCCGCCGCGCTAATGCCGAAAGCGCGGCACGCCGGCCTCGGATTCCCGTCGGCGCGAGACCGACACCCGTCCGTCGGAGCCGAACGAAGCGTAAAACACGTCTCCCAGCGACTCGATGCCTTGCGCCCGCAGCTGCTCCTCCAGCCACGCCATCGATTTCCCGTGCACCCGAAGCGAGTCCTCGTTCACGATCCCCTCGACGATGAGCGTGTACGAGAACGGCTGACCGCGCTCGAGCACCGTCAGCTTGCCCGTCCCCTCCACGATCGCCATCTCGACGCGGCTGACGTCGAAGACGCCCTTATCCCTTAACATCTGCAGCACGTTATCGATCGTGTACCGGATCGATCCGATGTTGCGGTCGAGCAGCTTGCCCTGGTAGACGACGACGGTCGGCTCGAACGACGTCACGAGGCGAAACCGGCGATAGCGCACCGCGGCCCACGACACGAGCCTCTCCAACAAGACGACCATGACGATCGACGCCGCCGTGTGCGCGTGGTCGATGCGCGGGTCGACGATGTCGGCCGCGACGATCGAACCGAGCGTCAAGACGACGAGCAAGTCGAACACCGGCAGCTCGCCGACCGACCGCTTCCCCATGAAGAGCGCCGCAAGCAGCATAAGGGGGAAGATCGTAGACGTTCTGCCGACGACTATCCACAAATCCGCGAACTGATGCAAGCGAGTCATCTCCGTAAGCGCCGAAAGGCCGCCGAATAGGTATGATTCGTATTATGGACCGCCGCCCGAAAAATATGAGGAGACGCGCACAGAATTCGCTTGACGGGTAGCGTTTTCCGGTGATATAGTTCACTGGTCGAATCATTCGTCAGTAGAACATTTTCAGCATGAAACAACTTGTCCGAGGGTAGAAGGAAGGAGGAGAGAAGCGATGGATAAGGCGCTATTGTCCTCCATCATCGAACGATACGAAGAAGCATCTTTCATCGTCACGCGCCGGATCAACGCCGCCATTCGCGAGCGAATGCGCGACGACCTGACGCTCGACCAATACGCGGTCATCCGCTATATGCGCAAGAACGATCGCTGCACCTCGTCGGAGCTGGCCGATACGTTCTGCGTCGGGAAGAGCTCCGTCACGGCCATCATCAACCGGCTGTTCGACAAGGACTTGATCGAACGGCAGCCGGACGAGAAGGACCGCCGGGTCACATACTTGCGGCTCACCGAAGAGGGGCGTCGATTGTCCCAAGAGATGGAAGACCGAATTCAAGAGCTGCTGACCAAATACTTACGGCATTTCGAACAAGACGAAGCGCTGCTCTTCATAGACACCTACGAGAAGTTGGCGCGCGTGTTATTAGAGCCTTAGGGGAGAAGAGGAGAATCGGATGATGAAAACGATACTGAAATGGCGATGGGCCGTCTTCGCCGGATGGATCGTCGTCGCGGTCGCGCTGTTCCTGACCGCCCCGAACATGGAGGAGCTCGTCCGCACGAAGGGACAAATCACGGTGCCGGAGGGCGCCTCGTCGGACGTCGCGGCGAAGCTGATGGACGAGTTGAACGCCGGCAAAGCCGACGCGGGAAGCGGCGCGTCCGCCGTGCTCGTCTTCCATAACGCGTCGGGGCTGACCGACGCCGATCGGGCCGCCATGAAGGACGCGCTCGAGCGGCTGAAAGCCGACGGCGCCGAAACCGGCGTCACCGGCGTCACGACGCACTTCGATACGCCGGAGCTGGAGAGTCAGCTCGTCGCGGAGGACGGCAAGACGGTGCTCTCGCTCGTCACGGTCGACTTCGGCGAGCGCACGCCGGCCGAGGCGAGAGACGCTCTGTATTCGGCGATCGACGACGTGCCGGTCGATCATTATTACACGGGCGGATGGCTGATCTCGGAGGACGTCATCGAGAGCTCGCAGGAAGGGCTGAAGAAGACGGAATGGATTACGGTCGTCTTCATCTTGGCGATTCTGCTGCTCGTATTCCGTTCGGCGATCGCGCCGTTCATCCCGCTGATCGCCGTCGGCTTCAGCTACATCGTGGCGCAGTCGGTCGTCGCGTATTTGGTGGAATACGCGAACTTCCCGCTGTCCAACTTTACGCAAATTTTCTTGGTCGCCGTCTTGTTCGGCATCGGGACGGACTATTGCATTTTGCTCATCAGCCGATTCAAGGAAGAGCTCGCCCATTCGGGCGATGCGTCCGCGGCGGTCGTCGCGACGTACCGCGCTTCCGGCAAGACGGTGTTCTTCTCCGGTCTCGCCGTCCTCGTCGGCTTCGTATCGATCGGCTTCTCGACGTTCGCGCTGTACCGCTCGGCGGTCGCCGTCGCCGTCGGCGTCGCCGTGCTGCTGCTCGCGCTCGTCACGCTCGTGCCGTTCTTCCTGGCAACGTTCGGCAAGGCGATCTTCTGGCCGGCCCGCGGCTCGCTGGAGCATAAGCAGAGCGGCCTCTGGGGCGCCGTCGGCCGCTTCTCGCTGAAGCGTCCGGCATGGGCGCTGCTCCTGATCGCGGTCGTGACGATTCCGTTCCTCTCGGTGTACCAAGAGGCGACGTCCTACAGCTCGCTCGACGAGATCGGCGACAAGTACGACTCGGTCAAGGCGTTCGACCTGATCGCGGAAAGCTTCGGTCCCGGCGATTCGCTGCCGACGACGGTCGTCGTGAAGGCGGACCGGCCGTTCGACAGCCAAGAGGGCCTCTCGGTCGTCGAGCAAGTGTCCCGCGAGCTGGCGAAGGTGGACGGCGTCAAGACGGTCCGCAGCGCGACCCGCCCGACCGGGGAGCCGCTTGAGGACTTGCAGGTGACGCGGCAGGTCGGCACGCTCGAAGACGGTCTCGGCGACGCCGGGGACGGCCTCGGCGAGATCGGCGGCGGCCTGTCCGAAGCGAGCGCGGCGCTCGGCGAGAACGCGCCGAAGCTCCAGGAGGCCGTGGACGGCGCCGGCCAGCTGATCGCCGGCACGAACGAGCTGAAGAACGGCATCGCGCAGCTCGGCGACGGCTTGAAGCGCATCGAGCAAGGCTTGCGCGACGGCTCGGCCGGCGCCGGCGAGCTGAAGAACGGCTTGACGCAGGCGCAGCGGAGCGCCGAACAGCTGAGCGCGGCGAGCGCCGAGCTGCTGAAGGGATATCAAGAGATAGGCACGGGTCTCGCCGCGTTGTCCGCCGCCTACGACGAAGTCGCGACGCAGCAGGCAAGTCTCGCGGAAGGGCTGACGAGCGTCGGCCAAGGGCTCGGCGGGTTGGCGTTGAAATACCCGGAGCTGCAATCGGATGAGACGTTCCTGCAAGTGCAGGGCGCGGTCTCGCAGCTGCAAGGCGGCGCGGCGGAGCTCGCCGCGGGCCTGAAGCAGCTGAACGCGCAGCTCGCCGGCGTGACCGGCGGCATGCAGCAGGCGAACGCCGGCTTCCAGCAAGCGGCCGGCGGGCAAGCGGCGCTCGCGGACGGTCTCGCCGCGCTCGCCCAAGGCATCGGCGAGCTGCAGGCGGGCATCGCCCAAGCGGCCGAAGGCCAAGCTAGAATCGTCGGCAATCTGCCGGACATCGAAGGCGGCTTCGATCAGCTCGCCGACGGGCAGCGGGAGCTGCAGAGCGGCTTCGCGCAGCTGACCGGCCAGCTCGGCGAATTGACCGACGGGCTCGACCGGAGCGTGGACGGCTTGTCGCAGGTGACGGACGGTCTGCAATCCGCGCAGGAGTATTTGACGCAATTGTCGGGCAGCCCGAACCCCGAGCTGACGGGTTGGTACTTGCCGCAGGAAGCCGTAGAGAGCGACGAATTCAAGACGGTGTTGGATACGTACTTGTCGGTCGACCGGCAGATCGTGAAGTTCGACGTCGTGTTCGACGGCAACCCGTACGACACGGAGACGATGGATCGGATGGCCGCGCTCGAGGCGGCGGTCGAACGCGGACTGCGCGGGACGGAATACGCGTCCGCCGCATATGCGCTCGACGGCGTCACGAGCATGAACAACGACCTGCGGGAAGTATCCGCGAACGACTACGCCCGGACGGTCGTCCTTATGCTCGTGGGCATCTTGCTCATTCTCGTGTTGCTGTTCCGCTCGATCGTCATGCCGATTTACCTGGTGTTGTCGCTGCTGCTCACGTATTTCACGTCCATGGCGATCGCGGAAGTGCTGTTCGTCCGCATCTTAGGGCTCGGCGGCATCAGCTGGGCTGTGCCGTTCTTCGCCTTCGTTCTGCTGATGGCGCTCGGCATCGATTACAGCATCTTCTTGATGGACCGCTTCAAGGAATACCGCCATCTGAAGCCGACGGAAGGCATCCTGCTCGCGATGAAAAACATGGGCACCGTCATCATGTCCGCGGCGGTCATTCTCGGCGGCACGTTCGCCGCGATGCTCCCGTCGGGGGTCATGTCGCTTATGCAGATCGCCGTCATCGTCCTATGCGGATTGTTCCTGTACGCATTGGTCATGCTGCCGCTGTTCATCCCGGTCATGGTCCGCACGTTCGGCGAAGCGAACTGGTGGCCGTTCATGAACAAGTCGGCCGCGGAAGACGTCGACGACGGGGAGCCGTCGCCCGCGTATGCGCAAGCGTCGGACTCTTCGCTGCGCATGTAACGGCATCCATTAACAGGCAGGAGAGGCTCGCGCGAAAGCGCGGGCCTTTTTCGCGTCGACGGCGTCGCCAAATGAGAAAAACGGCCGGGAACCAACCCTCCCGACCGTTTTCTCTATCCCGTTACTGTATATACGACGAACCCGACGCGCCCGGCTTGAACGCGTTCTGAATTTGGTTGCATACGCTGTCGATGTTTTGCTGCATCTGCTGCAGCTGCCGCTGCTGCGCTTGGATTTGCGCCTCCAACTGCTTCTGCGCCCCGACGAGATCGCCGCTGATTTTCCGGAGGGCGTTCACCGTATCCATCACTTTCTGCGAGAACGAATCCGCGCCGGAGTTGAGGATGGCCTGCTGCGCCTGCATCGCCTGCTGCTCCTGCCGCATGAAGCGCTGCTGTTGGAATTGTTGGTACGAGCTTGCGCTCGAAGGAACGGGAGTCTGACTGTCTTGCATAAGGCGAGGTCTCCTTTCGAGAGGTGAGAGTTTGGCAATTTCTGCTTCGTCGTTAGTGTGCGGCGGGAGCGTACATTTTATTCCGAGTCGGGAATCCTAAAGAAGTTATATGACAGTTTCGGAAAATGGGAAGGAGGGACGCCGGTGTCGTGGAACCCGAGCGTATGGCCGGAGGCGCGCGCGCCGGAGCCGGCGAGCCGCTGCGAACGATGCGAGCTGGCGAAGCAGCGGACGCGCGTCGTCTGGGGGGAGGGCGCCGAAGACGCGCCGGTCGCCGCGGTCCTCGACAATCCCGGCGCGCGGGAGGATCGCGAAGGGACGCCGTTCGTCTGCGCCACCCGCGTCGCCTTGCAGCGCGCCGTCGCCGAAGTCGGTTGGACGGAGGAGACGTTGTTCGTCACGTATTTGCTCAAGTGCCGGCCGATCCGGAAATACGACAAGGAGCGGGCGCGCGACGCTTGCATGGAGTACTTGCGAGCCCAGCTGGCGGGCCGTCGGGCCGTCATGCTGCTCGGCCTCGTCGCGGCGCAGACGGTATTGAACCGGCCGGACGCCGAGATGGCGGAGCTGCGAAACCGGTGGCACGACTGGGAGGGCGTCCCGGTCCGCGTCACGTATCATCCGCTCGCGGTGCATCGGCGGCCGAATCTGGCGCCGAGCTTCCTTGCCGACTGGCGCGCGCTAGCCGAGGTGTCGCTTCCACCCGTATAACGCGGTCAGCGCGAACAAGACGGCCGCCGCGGCGTATAGCGGAACCGGCGCGCCCCAGCCGCCGAGCAGCGGTTCGGAGCGCAGCTGCAGCGCCGCGGAGGCGGACATGAAGCCGCCGATCCCGATCTGCACCCATGGCGTGTCCGTGACGTACGCGTACAGCCGCGGCCCGAGCGCGACGAGGAGCGACATCGCGGCCAGATTGCCGACGACCGTGACCCAGACGCTCGGCGACGCCGCCGAGACGAGCACGGACGTATCGATCGACGTCAGCGCGTCGAGCCACAGCGTCGCGCCGACGATCGCGCCGATCGTTCGCTTCGGCACCGCCGCCGATCGGAACTCGAGCGGCGGCTCGCCCGCGAGGCGCACGGCGAAGAAGACGATGCAGACGGCCGAGACGAGCCGCAGCCCGGGCAGGCGGAAGAACGTGTCGGCAAGAAAGCTGTACAGCGGGTGCGCCGCGCACAACGTCAAGAAGACGAGCAGGCGGACGAAGCGGGGTTGCGGGTGGCGCTTCAATCGGATCGCGCTGAAGATGAGCAGGATCGTGTCGATGGACGTCATGAAGAATAAGATCGCGACGATCAACGTCTCCTTCAGCATTGTCGGCTTCCTCCCCGCATCCGAATCCGAATTCACCTATCTTTCTTATGTATTCGGACAAGGCGGCCGCTATGACCGTCGAACCGCGATAGCCAACGAAAAAAAAAGGCCCCCGGAAACCGGGAGGCCGCGCGCCGCGAGGGCGCGATTTATTGGAAATACCCTTGACCCAATTGGGAACCGTGCTGCTGCTGCATATGGGTCGAGAACGAGCCCATCGCCTGACGGACGGAGCCCTCGAGCTGCCGGCACGTTTGTACCGCTTGCTGCAGCGTGTTGATCGCGTTGTAATGCTCGTGCAGCATATGTTGGATGCGCTGCGCGTTCTGCTGCTCGAGCTGCGCCAGCTGCGCTTGCTCCTGCATCATCTGCTGAATGCGCTGCGCGTTTTGCTGCTCCAACTGCGCCATCTGGGAGTAGAGTTGATTATGCTGTTGGGTTTGTTGGATCACTTGCTGGCAGAGCGATTCGATCTGCTGGAACTGCTGCGAAAGTTGGTTGTTCTGCGACTGGTACATCGATACCCTCCTAGAGTGAAAGCATAAATTTGGAGCCGCGAACGCGACCCGACTCGTAGTATGCTCAGGAGTGGGAAATTTATGCGCGCCTTATCGAGAAAACCGAAGATCAGCTCGTGAACCGGTCCGCCACCGCGCTCGCGCCGAACGACTCGGGCTTGATGCGAGCCACGTATCCGACGGAGGTGACCCAGCCTTTGATTTCGGTGATGAGCGCCTTCGTGTCGCCTTGCTGGCCGATATCGATATGAATCTCGAGCGGCCAAGCGGACAGGAGCGCGCTCATACCTTTGGCGTTCAGCACGTCCACGAGCGCGAGGCTGAGCTCGGTTTCCTTGTAGATGCGGTGCCGAAGATCGAACATCGGCTTGTGCCGAAGCTTGCGGAAGTAGAAGCGCGCGCCCTTGCCGACGCGATGAATGACGACGGCGGTGACGAACGTCGTGGATTGGCTCGTCGTATGGGAATCCGTGCCGATGACGATGGTATGCGGCGCTTTCGGATCTTCCTCGAGGAACGCCGCGATTTGGCGAATCATCTGTTCGACGGACAGGAGACCTGACGTCGGGCTTCGGAATTGCATAAGGAGAACTCCTTTCCGATAGAAACGGGGATTATTCTCAGTATATCCTATTGTCAGAAAATTCGCTCCAATCCGAAGAGGTTTTCGAAAACGAAGAAAGCCGCGCCCCGGACCTGAAGGTCGGCCGGGGCGCGGCGAGGCGCGGACCCGGGCGAACCCGGATCGAAGTTTACGCGGATTTCAACCGCTCGTAGAAGGCGGCCATGGACGTTTGCATGTACGGCATCAGCCATAAGAGGCCTATGCCTAGCGTTAAGACGCAGAGGAGAGCCCATCCGATGAAGCTGAGCTGCAGGAGGAAGAGCTGCATCTTATGTCCCTGCATCATCTCCTTGCTGCGGTTGATCGCATCGAGCGGGGACAAGCCGGGGTTTTCCAGCAGAATGAAGTACGACATCGAATAACGGAGAGCGGCGATAATGCCGGGAACGATCAAGAGCAGCATCCACAGAAAGACGAAGATCGCCTGCAGCAAATACAAGACTAGGGTCGGTACGAATCTTTGAAAGCCGGAAAACATGACGCCGAGCTC
The DNA here is from genome assembly GCF_005765165.1 of Paenibacillus antri. NCBI lineage: Bacteria > Bacillati > Bacillota > Bacilli > Caryophanales > Paenibacillaceae > Paenibacillus > Paenibacillus antri. Next base: position 77,804 of record NZ_VCIW01000021.1, read on the forward strand.
GGGGCGGTTCCCCCGAACGACGTGCAGGAAATACGCGTACAACCCGAATGCCAGCGGTCCGCCGAGCAGCAACGGGCCGATATTTTTCACGACGGGGATGCTGCCGATCACCGCCGTGATCGCCATGTACACGAAGGCGACCAGCACCGCCATGCCCCATTGCCCGCGCAGGGCGTCGCGCGCCGCCGCGCGAATTTCCGCATTCGAACTCATAGATCGCTCTCCTTTTACGCTTCCTAAATTGAATTCGATACAAGGTATTCGAATGCGGTTCCGCCTATGCCATCAATCGAAGTTTCGAGTTGCCTCCTCTTGCCAAGCGGGCGCGGTTCTACTATACTCGATGTGTCCGACAATCGAATACGGAAACCGGGGGCTGAATGAAGTTCGGCTGAGATTGGGACCTTGTGTTCCTGACCGTGAATCTGATCTGGGTAATGCCAGCGTAGAGAACCGCGAATATTTGCGACGCGACGACCGTCCTTAGGCATGCATCCGTATGCCCGGGGGCGGTCTATTTTTTTGCTGGATGCCTTGAACGAACCGGACAAAATAAGAGAGACGGGGGAGAAGAGAAATGAAGTTGGCACGGACGAAGAAGTGGGGCTTCGCCTTCGCGGCTTCCGCGCTCGCGTTGGCGGCGCTGACGGGCTGCGCGGCGGGAGGACAGGAAGGGCAGGCGGAAGGCGGAGACGCGCTCCGGAAGGTGACGTTGGTACTCGATTGGACGCCGAATACGAACCATACGGGGCTGTATGTCGCCGACGCGGAAGGCTATTACGAAGAAGAGGGTCTCGACGTCGATATCATTCAACCGGGCGACGCGGGCGGGGACGCCGTCGTCGCGTCGGGCGAAGTCGAGTTCGGCATCAGCGTGCAGGAGAACGTGACGCTCGCGCGCACCCAAGGCTTCCCGCTCGTTTCGATCGCGGCCGTCATCCAGCACAATACGTCCGGCTTCGCGGCGCCGGCGTCCGTCGGCCTCAAGTCGCCGAAGGACTTCGAGGGCAAGACGTACGGCGGCTGGGGCTCGCCGATCGAGTCCGCGATGATCGAGTCGCTCATGCAGGAGGCGGGCGCCGACTTCTCCAAGGTGGAGATGCTCAGCGCCGGCAATTCCGACTTCTTCACGATGAAGGAGAACGGCATCGACTTCGCCTGGATTTTCTACGGGTGGACCGGCATCGAATCCGAGCTCCGCGGCGAGCCGATCGATATCGTCTATCTGACGGACTACTCTAAAAAATTGGACTATTACACGCCTGTCGTCATCACGAACGAAAAGCTGATCGCGGACGATCCGGAGCTCGTGGAGAAATTCGTCCGCGCGACGTCCAAGGGTTACACCTACGCGGCCGAGCATCCGGAAGAGAGCGCGAAGGCGCTGCTCGCCGCGGTGCCGGAGCTGAACGAGGAGCTCGTCGTCGCGAGCCAGAAGTGGCTCAGCGAGAAGTATATCGACGATGCGCCGCGATGGGGCGAGCAGAAGCTCGAGGTTTGGGAAAATTACGCCGCCTGGATGACCGAGCACGGCGTCATGGAAGGCGAATTCGACGCCGCGAAGGCGTTCACGAACGACTTTATTCCGGAGTAAGGAGGAACCGAACGCATGGCGAACGCACTGGTAAGCATTCAAATCCTTCCGAAGACCCCGAACGGGGAGAGCGTCATCCCGTACGTCGACCGGGCGATCGAGGTGATCGCGGCGTCGGGCGTGCCTTATCTGGTCGGTCCGCTCGAGACGACGATGGAAGGCGAGCTCGCGGAGCTGCTCGACGTCGTGAAGCGGATGAACGAAGAGATGATCGCGATCGGCGCGCCGAGCGTCCTCTCGCAGGTGAAGATTTCGTATAACCCGACGAACGGCGCTTCGATGGACCGCCTGCTCGCGAAATATCCGAGAGCATGAAGGCGGCGGCCGCGTTCCGCGCGTTCCTGCCCCCCGCGGCGGCGGCGCTGCTGTTCCTCGCCGCGTGGGAGACGATCGCGCGGCTGGAGTGGTTTCCGCCGTTCCTGTTCCCGGGCCCCTTGGCCGTCGCGGCGGCGTTCCTCGAAAATCCGGCGATCGTATTCTCCCACATGGGATCGACGCTCGTGATCGCCGTCGTCGGCTACGCGCTCGGGGCCGTCGTCGGCCTCGCCGTCGCGTTCGCGCTTCATCTGTCCCCGCTGCTTCGACGAGCGGTGGCGCCGCTGCTGCTGCTGTCGCAGAACGTGCCGACGATCGTGCTCGCGCCGCTGCTCGTCGTGTGGTTCGGCTTCGGCCTTCAGCCGAAGCTCATGCTTCTCACGATGGTGTGCTTCTTCCCGATCGCGATTGCGACTTTAGACGGGCTTGCCCGCGCCGATCGCAGCATGGTAGGGTATATGCGGATGGCCGGCGCGACGCGCTGGCAGACGTTCGTGAAGCTGGAACTGCCTTGGTCGATGCCCTCGATGTTTTCGGGTCTGAAGGTGTCGGCCGCATACAGCGTATTGGGTGCCGTCATTTCGGAATGGGTCGGTGCCAAGAAAGGGCTTGGCGTCTACTTGAATTTAATGCATTCGGGCTTTCAGGTGGACAACATGTTCGTGGCGATCGTCTTCATCGCGTCGCTCAGCTTGGTACTGTTCGGCCTGGTCGTCGCCGTCGAGCGGCGCGTGATCCGCTGGCAGATCGACCGGGAGTAAGGGAGGAAGTCATGGCAATAAACACGGAGGACGAGTCCGCGGCTTATAAGCTGGAGCTGCGATCGTTAAGTAAGTCGTACCGCATCGGCGGACAGACGGCCGACGTGCTGGCGAACATCGATCTTACGGTGAAAGATCGGGAGTTCGTGTCGGTCGTCGGTCCGTCCGGAAGCGGGAAGAGCACGTTGTTTTATATGATCGGCGGATTGACCGAGCCTACGGCGGGTCAGGTGCTGCTGGACGGGCGGGACGTGACCGGAGAGCGCGGGCTCGTCAGTTATATGCCGCAGCACGACAGCCTGTTCCCATGGCGAAGCATCCTGGACAACGTCGTGTTGTCGCAGGAAATCGCCGGCGCGTCCAAGGCGGCCGCGCGGGCGACGGCCCGGAAGTGGCTCGGGCGCGTCGGGCTCGCCGGCTACGAGGAAGCGCTGCCGCACCAGCTGTCGGGCGGCATGCGGCAGCGCGCGTCGTTCCTGCGGGCGCTGCTGGCTCCCGGGGAGCTGATGTGCCTCGACGAGCCGTTCGGCGCATTGGACGCGCTCACCCGCATCGAGATGCAGCAGTGGCTGCTGCGCATCTGGGAGGAGACGCGGCGGTCCGTCTTGTTCGTGACGCACAGCATCGAAGAGGCGCTGCTCCTGTCGGACCGCGTCTATGTACTGGCGGGCCGACCGGCGACGGTAGCGGACGTCGTCGACGTGCCGTTCGGCCGTCCGCGGGACGAGACGGTGACGTCGGAGGGCGCCTTCCTTGACTTGAAGAAGCGCATCTACGAGACGCTGCGATCCGGGGGCGTGCACGCATGAGTTCGCACCGGTATTGGGACGCGCATCTGCACCTCGAGCGCTACGGCGAACGCGCGGAAGCGCTCGTCCGGGAGAGCGTCGACGCCGGCGTCGGCGCGCTCGTCGCCGTCTCGATGGACCTCGCCTCCTCGGAGCGTACGGCGGCGCTGGCCGCCGCGTTCCCGGGCGTCGTGCGTCCGGCGTACGGCTTCCATCCGGAGCAGCAGGCGCCAGGCGACGAGACGGCCGACGCGCTGTTCGCGTGGATGGAGTCTCGCGCGGGGAGAGGCGAGCGATTCGCGGTCGGCGAGGTCGGCTTGCCGTATTACTCGCGGCAGGAGGCGGAGCGAGCGGGCCTCCCGTTCGACGAGGCGCCGTACGTTCGGCTGCTCGAACGGTTCGCGGCGTTCGCGGTCCGCTTCGACCTGCCGCTCGCCTTGCACGCGGTATACGAAGACGCGCATAAGGCTTGCGACGTCCTGGAGGCGGCGGGAGTCCGGAGGGCCCATTTCCACTGGTTCAAGGGGGACGAGCTCGCGATCGAGCGCATCGTCCGGGGCGGCTGGTACGTCTCGTTCACGCCGGACTGCTTGTACGACGAGGAGACGCGGCCGTTGCTCGGGCGCATCCCGCTCGAGCTGACGTTGACCGAGACGGACGGCCCGTGGCCGTTCGAGGGTCCCTTCGAAGGACGGGAGACGCATCCGTCCATGGTGCGGGACGTGACGAGACGGATCGCCGAGGCGCACGGTCTGACGCCGGAACAGGCGGCGGAGACGCTGGCGCGGAACGCGGAGCGCTTATACGGATAACAAGGAAGGGCTGCCGTCCCGGCGACATCGTCGCTGGTCCGGCAGCCCTTCCGTATTTATTCGTATCGGTTATGCGAACGCCCGTAGGAAACCAACGAGTGCAGTCGGGTTCTGGTTCGTTCGACCCAGCCCTGAAGCTGCTCCTGCGTCTTCCTTACGTCCTCGGCGATCTCGCGTTCCGTCTCCGCTCGGGACGACTGCCAATGCTCCATGGCTTTGCGGCGGTATTCGGATTCGAAAAACATCGCGATCCCCTCCACGTTAAGATGTCAGAAAATTGTGACTACAATAATGATAGCGCTTTCTATATTGTATGTCAATCCGACGGGAACGTGCGTCCCGCTTCGGAAGGGATATCGCGCGACGACGGCGAATAAGATGTGCAGGAACCGATGATCGCGAGTCGCGTATGAAACGTCATTCTTACGAACACGAGGAGGGTTTCGCTTGGCAGCTCGATTGGAATATCGGTTGGCGGATGCGGCTGGCGGGCATCCGTTATTGTACGTGTACAATCGCATCGACAAGGACGAGATTTCGCTGCGGTTCGCGTGCGACTACTTCGTCAAGGACGGAGTCGTGTACGAGAAGCTGTCCGCGGCGCTGCAGAGAGGCTTATACGTCGTCTACGTCCGGTCGGCGACGGAAGAGAACGCGGCCGTGCCGGACGCAACCGGAGCGATCGCGCTCGGCGGCGGCATTCGGGTCGAGTTCCGGGAATATGCCGAGGAAGCGGAGACGTACCCGCTGCTGCATACGTTCCGCTATGCGGACGACGACGACGCGTTGCTGCTTCTTCAATCCGACGCGGTCGATTGGAACGGCTTCTCTTGGAACCGATCGTCGACGGAGGTCGACGAGGATCGCGGCGTCTACGTATACTACGCGACGAGATCGACCGAGGGCTGAGCGGAAGGGGGAATGAACGGATGGAGAAGTTGATCACGAACCGAATGGTCGGCTTATTTCTCGTCACCGCGTTGACGGTGTCCGGCTGCTCCTCGCAGGGCGCCGCGTTGGACGAAGACGAATGCTACGATGACGACGGCGACAGCTATTGCGACGACGGCGGCGGCGGCGCGTACGGGATGCATTATATAAACGGGCGGAAGGTGTATTATCGAAGCGCCTTCGCGGATGTCGACATCGACGGCAAGAAGAAGCCGTCCACGGGCATCTCTAAGGGCGTATCCGGATCGAAGGGCGGCATCGGCAGCTCGACGGGAAGCGGCGGGTGAACGGATGACCAACGAAGCTTATGCGCTGAAGCGCGAGCGGCTGTACGGTCCGCTGCGCGCCTCGGGGGCGTTCCCGTGGGAGACGATCGACGGGGAAGAATACGCGCTCGCGGACCCTGTGACCATCTCGCTCCGGCTGCGCCGCGAGATCGCGGAAGCGTCGGAACGGCTCGGACGCGTCTACGCGAAAGTCGCGGGCGTCGTTCGCGAATCCGACGACGCGCTGCTGCGACAGCTCGGCCTGCCGGAGGCGACGTTCGCCGCGGTACGGCTGCCGATGCTTTCGCATGCCGCGACCGTCGTCGGCCGGTTCGACTTCGTGGAGACGCCGGACGGGGTGAAGATGCTCGAGTGGAACAGCGATACGCCGACGAGCGTCGTGGAGGCGTTCCGGGTGAACGGCGACGTGTGCCGGGCGCTCGGGCGCATCGATCCGAACGAAGGGATGGCGTCGTCGATCGCCGGCGCCTTCCGCGCGGCGGTAGACGCGTACCGGGAATCCGGCTATTCCGTCGACCCGAATCGCATCGCGTTCGCGGCGCTCGACTGGCATGAGGAGGACGCCGGAACGACGCGGTATTTGCTCGAGGCCGCCGGCATCGGCGGGCGCTTCGTCCCGCTGTCTTCGCTTCGCGTCTACCGGGACCGACTGTGCGCGTTGGAGGAAGACGGCGAGACGCATACGCCGATCGATCTGCTGTACCGGCTGCACGCGCTCGAGAAGCTCGCGGAGGAGCGCGACGAAGACGGCTATCCGACCGGCGCGCACGCGCTCGATCTGATCGCGCGGCGCCGGCTCGCGCTGCTCAATCCGCCGTCGGCGTTCATCGCGCAGACGAAGGCGCTGCAGGCGCTCATCTGGAGCTTGCACGAGCAGCGCACGTTCTTCGCGCGGGAGGAGCACGAGGCGATTCGGCAGTACATGCTTCCGACGTATATGGATAACGTCTTTCACGGCTCGGCGCCGTACGTCCGGAAGCCGATCTTCGGCCGGGAGGGCGGCGCGGTCGAGCTGTTCGACGCGGACGGCGTCTCCGAGGAGCGGGACGGGGAGACGTTGTATTGGGACCAGCCGGCGGTGTTTCAGAAGCGCGTGGAGCTGCCGCGCGTCCGCGTGCGGACGCTGCGGGGAGAGACGGAGGGACGGCTGCTCTGGGGCGCCTTCCTGATCGGCGGAAGGCCGTCCGCGATCGTGGCCCGCATCGGCGGGCGCATCACCGGCAACGCGGCGTACTTTGCGCCCGTGGCGCTGCAGGAATAACATCGTAACGATAAGGAGCGTGTGACGGACATGAGTCAATGGGAATTTCTTTCGAACTTCTTTTTGTATTTGGTCGTGACGATCCCGATCATGGCGGTCGGCATCTTCGTGTTTCAGCTGACGACGCCGTATAACGAATTCGCTCTCATCCGCGAAGGCGCGGACGCGGACGACCCGAGGAAGAGCGCGGCGGCCAAGGCGGCGGCGCACGATCTCGGCGGCAAGATCATCGGTCTCGCCATCGTGCTCGCTTCCGCGGTATACCATGCGGTCAGCTTATGGGATTTGGCGCTCTGGGGTCTCGTCGGCGTCGTGTTCCAGGTCGGCGTATTTTACTTGTTCGAATGGCTGACGCCGTTCCGGGTCATCAGCGAAATACCGAAAGGCAACGTCTCCGTCGGCTTGTTCGCTTCGCGTCTCAGCATCGCGACCGGGCTGTTGTTGGCGGCGTTAATCAGCTATTAGCCGGCGGGAAAAATTCTTCGAAGAAGGGGTTGCATTTTTGCGGGGAACCGCATATAATAAATCCTGTTGACTTCGAAGATTCGCTGATGTAGCTCAGCTGGTAGAGCAACGCATTCGTAATGCGTAGGTCGGGGGTTCGAATCCCTTCATCAGCACCATTCCAACGTATATCGCAGCGCGGTTCCGGATTGCCGGAGCCGCGCTTTTTGCATGCGTCGCAACGCACGCCGAACAACGAACGATCCCCCGCCGGCCGCAAGGCCGAGACGGGGGATTCGCTTAGTTCCGGAGGCTAAGTTAGAAGCGGGCGCCGCGCGCGAGCGACTCTTCGGCGATCTGCACCATGCGGCGTACCATATGTCCGCCGATCGCGCCCGTGTCGCGCGTCGCCATGTAACCGTAGTAACCATCTTGCGGGATTTGTACGCCAAGCTCTTGCGCCACCTCGTACTTGAGCTGGTCGAGCGCTTGGTTCGCTTGAGGAACGACCAAGTTGTTGGAACTTTGAGAACCTTTACCCATGAGATGTCACCTCCTTGTGGATGTAAGGATATCATTAGCAAGGCGTAGAGTCTTTATGCAGGAAAAAAGAAAATCCCCCTGCCCGCAAGGGAGGGGGAAACGGTTAGGAAACGTAACTGGCGCGTTCGGCGACGGCCAGGTTCGACGGGCTCGAGCCCGACTTCATCGCTTGCACGATGAGCTGGTCCAGCTCCCGGGAGACGCGAATGACTTCGGGGTGAAGAAGGTCGTTGCTATGCTTCTCGGCGGTCGTAATCATAATGAAACGCATAGTTTCGATCTTGCGTTGTAATGAGTTCATCATGAAATCCCTCCCCGTAGCGACAGCTAAATATGAGAATATTTTACATCGCTTATCGTTTCGAGGGAAGGCGGATTGGCGCGCGCGAATCGTTCGCCCCTTGACTTTACATCAATGCGACACAAGCGCCTCCCGATCGGCCGCTTGAGGCGGCTGCTCGAGCCCCCCGGCATCGATCATGATTCTTGCGCCGTCTTCGGCGTATTTCCCGACCTCGAGCATAAGCCGCCCGTACGTCGCCGCCAAGTCGTGTCTCGGACTGACCGCCATCGAGTTGGCGTAGGACCGGATACGCATCGAGAACATGTCGAGCTTATGAAATATCATCAACTTGTCCGAGAACGGCGAAATCGTCGATTCGGTCACCAAATGATTCAAGATCGGCGGCGACGGCAGATGCTCCTTAGATAAGATCTCGCTGAAAATTTTATAATGCTTGCCCGCGATTTCCCCGCCTCGGAGGAAATAATCCCGAGCCTCCTGCGTTTGGGCCACTTGGGAGAACCCGACCAATACGGTTCGGCTCGTCGCGTTATTTTCCAAATTGTCGTGCAGGTGCGCGATTTCGAGGGCGTGCAGCGGGCGGATCGGCCCGATGAACCCGCTGAGGTAGCTCTGCTTCCTTGCGTAATCCGGCCGCGTCGGCACCGGAATTTGCGGCGGCCGGACGAGGAAGCTCTTGGCCTCGAGCAGTCCGTTGATTTCGGTCATCAGATTCACGGTGGAGTTCAGAACGTGCGTGAAGAACTCGCGCATGTCCGGTCTCGTGACCAGCGGGACGGCGATGCCGTAGATGCTGAGGCCCGCCTTCGCGACGTATTTCAAGTAATGCAAATAAAACTCGTCTCCGAACAGCCGAGGCGCCTCGACGTTCACGTCCTGGTCCGAGAACCCGAAAGGTACGGGATGGTTGTCCGCCTTCAAAATCTCGGCGCATCGATTCGAGAACTCTTCGCTTAAATCATAAGACTTCTGCAAGATGTTCTTAATGTCCTCGTCGTCGACATGTTTCAAGTAATAGCGTAATACGCATAACTCCATGCTGTTTCCCATATACGTGGCCCACAGCTTGCCCATTTCGGCCGATGTGAGCGGCTCTCTAGTCTTCAATGGAAATCCCCGATTCGTAGAAGATTTTCTCATAGCCTTTTCCAACGTCGGGCGATTTATGTATGGGAAAAGACGGACGGCCGACGTCGAGGACGAAACGGCCGCCGGAAATTATTCGAGCCGCGCGAGCAGCTCGCCGAGCGGCATCTCTTCGAACGAGGAGAGGCGGAAGTCGTACCGTTCGAACCGAAGCGCCTCCGTCATCGGGTTCGGCACGACGACGCACCGGACGCCGGCGGCGACGGCCGATCTCGCGCCGTTCGCGGAATCCTCGAACGCGACCGCGAGGCGGGGCTCGACCTTAAGCCGCTCCGCCGCGAGGCGGTACAACGCCGGGTCCGGCTTCACCTTCTCGACGTCGTCGGACGTGCATAACGTCTCGAAGTACCCGCGAAGCCCGTGCTCGTCGAGGAACGGCTCGATCCAGCTGAGCGGACTGCTGGTCGCGAGGCCGATCCGAAGGCCGAGCCGCTTCGCTTCCTCCAAATACGCGACGACCCCTTCCCGCGGCCGAAGCGCCGACGTCTTCGTCTGATGCAGCGCATGCGCCGCCGTCTTCACGGCTTGATATTTCTCCTCGGTTCCGAGGCGCTCCCGCATGTACCGAAACATCCCGTCGTCGTACGTCCCGATGCCTTCGGCGAATACCGAGAGCGGCAGCTCGACGTCATGCTCTTGCAGCGCGTCGCGATAGCTTTCGTACCACACCGACTCGGTGTCGAGAATCGTTCCGTCGAAATCGAAAATGACCGCTTGAATCAAGGCGTTCTCTCCTTTTAAAGGGGGAATCCCCTCTTTTTCTCTTTCCCTGAATTGGTTAGGATGGTAAAGTATACACACGATTGTCTTCAAGGGCATTTTATCATACAAAGAGAGTACGTCGTAAGGAAGGTGAGAACCGTGTCGTTATCGAGAGCGGAGATGCGGCGCCGCATACGGGACAATCGGATGAAGTGGGCGAAGCGTACGTTCTGGTTCGTGGCGACCGTCGCCGCGGCGGGCTTGTTGGGGGCTTGGCTGTGGGAATGGACGGGGACGCCGGCGTATTTGGAATAGGGGGTTGCTAAAGCATATGGCGATCTTGCTGCGGAACGATTGGCAGGAACAGGTCGGCGAGCAATTCGAACGGCCTTATTATTTACAGCTGCGCGAATTTCTGAAGTCGGAGTACCGGACGGGGAAGGTGTATCCGGAGGCGGAAGACATCTTCAATGCGCTGCATCATACCGCGTACGCGGACGTGAAAGCGGTCGTTCTCGGCCAGGACCCGTATCACGGACCGGGACAAGCCCATGGGCTCAGCTTCTCCGTGAAGCCGGGGGTGCCGCCGCCTCCGTCGCTGCAAAACATATTCAAGGAGCTGCGAGACGATGTCGGGGCGCAGATCCCGAACCACGGCTCCTTAACGTCATGGGCGGGGCAAGGCGTGCTGCTGCTCAACGCGGTGTTGACGGTGCGGGACGGCGAACCGAATTCGCATAAGGGCCGCGGATGGGAGTCGTTCACGGACGCGGTCGTCGAACGGCTGAACGCGCGCGAGCGGCCGATCGCCTTCGTCTTATGGGGCAGCCACGCCCAAGCGAAGGGGGCTCGAATCGACGCCCGGCGCCATCTCGTCCTGCGCTCGCCGCATCCGAGCCCGCTGTCGGCGCATCGCGGCTTCTTCGGGAGCAAGCCGTTCTCCCGCATCAACGCGTGGCTGACCGCCCAAGGGGAAGCTCCGATCGACTGGGCGATCCCGAATCGTTGACCGCGCGTCTTAAGCGCTCTGTTCCGAGGAAGTCGGCGGGACGGGGCGCTTTTGCTTTTTCACCTTAATGGTCACGATGCCGGCTTTCCCGAATCCCTTCGCCTCCGCGTGGAACGTCGCCTCGAAGAACTTCTTCTTCTCCTCGAACTGAGGCACGGTCATGCCGGGTCGCAGCCGATAACGGAAGACGTAGTAGAGGTCGTCTTCCGTGGCGGACAGCGAAATGAGCTGCGGGAACATCTTGTCCTTGCGCGGCTTGACGAACAAGTTCGTCGCCTCGAACGTCCTTCGCATCAGCCGGACGTACCGGCTTCGCCAATGCGACCGCCAGGCGCCATAGAGAATCGCGGCGGCCGCGATCCACCAAAACCACTGCCTCAGCAAACCGGGGGCTCCATCGATCCATGCGCCGGCCCCGGGCAACAACGCCTCGAACATGCTTCCCGCCTCCTGGACTCCGCATGTTCTCATTGTATTCGCTCGTCCCCCTCGCTTATGCCCTTAGGCTGCGCTGTTTCGCGTCTGAACGCGCTCGGCGGCGTCGGCCATCCACTTGACGAACAGGCCGATCGAGACGTAGATCGGGAACGAGTATACATGTCTCCACACATAGGTCTCGTACACGCCGGCAGCGATCGCGAACGGTTCGAGCACGAAGGCGTACAGCACGGCGAGCGCGATGCAGGCGACGAAGAACGGCTTCCATTCGCGATACCATTGGTAGATCAGCATGTACCCGACCGGGATGATGAGGTCCGCCTGCAGCAGCCTCTCTCCCCAAGGGAGCCCCATGCGGGGGTAATCCCACAGGAGAAGGTCTCCGCCGATGCCGTCCGCCGCCGTCGCGACGGCGAAGACGAACCAACCGACGAGCAGGATCGGCACTACTCTTGCGCGGTCGATAAGAAACCATAAGAGCGTGTACGAGGCGACCAACGCCGCCAGCATCAACCACCATTGGTAAGAGTGTACGACCTCGTTGAAGAAATAGGTTTCTCTGGCATCCGTCAACTGCCGCTGCAGTTCCTGGGACTGCCGATAAATCCGGTCGAGCGCGTCCATCAGGTCCCTCCTCGGGTCGGAACGATTGTTAAACCTAGGATGCGCCGACGGGTGTTTCCTTACTCGAACTTTGGTACAATGGTCGGGAAGAAGCGGAGGTGCCTGGGATGAAAATGAGAGTGTCCAGCGTGCAGTACCACCTGCACACGATAACGAGTTTCGATGAATTCCGGGCGCAGGTCGAGCATTACGTAAAGACCGCGCAGGAGTTCGGAACGGAATTTTTATTGTTTCCCGAGTTTTTCACGACGCAGCTGCTGTCGATTCCGAACGCGGCGGGAACCGCGAACGGCATCGAGACGCTGCCCAGCTATACGGAGGCGTACCGCGAGCTGTTCGTCCGACTCGCCCGCGAGACGGGAATGTACATCGTCGCGGGGACGCATGTGTTGGAGCGGGACGGGTTTCTGTATAATACCGCGCATCTGTTTTCCCCGGACGGCTCGATCGGGGAACAGCCGAAGCTGCATATCACCCCGACCGAGGTGACGGAATGGAACGTGCGCGGCGGCGATTCGTTCCAGGTGTTCCGGACGCCGAAGGGCACGATCGCCGTGCTGACGTGTTACGACATCGAGTTTCCGGAGATCGTCCGGATGGCGAAGGCGCGCGGCGCCGACGTGATCTTCTGTCCGTCGTGCACGGACGACCGGCACGGCTTCCACCGCGTCCGGTATACGAGCCATGCGCGGGCGGTGGAAAATCAAGTGTACGTCGTGACGGCCGGCACGGTCGGCAGTCTGCCGACGGTCGACTTCATGCGGCTGAACTACGGGCAGTCGGCTGTGATTTCCCCGAACGACATTCCGTTTCCGCCGGCCGGCGTTCTCGCCGAGGGCGTCGTCAACGACGACATGATCGTGACGGCGGATCTGGACTTGTCGCTCCTGTACGAGGTGCGGGAGCGGGGCAGCGTGACGACGTGGCGCGACCGACGGACGGACTTGTATACCGACTGGGAGTGAGGCGGAGCGGATGACGGGATATCGCAGCGAATTTTACGCGTTCGACCGGGAGGGGCGGCCGACCAAGGCGGTCGTTCGGAATTACGGAGCCGAAGACTTCGCGGCGCTGATCGACATTCAGCGGGAATGCTTCCCGCCGCCGTTCCCGTCCGAGCTGTGGTGGACGGAGGAGCAGCTCGCCTCGCATACGCGGCTGTTCCCGGAAGGGGCGATCTGCGTCGAGGCGGACGGCAAGCTCGTCGGTTCGATGACGGCGCTGATCGTCCGGTACGACCCGTCGGCGTCTTCTCACACCTGGGCGGAGACGACGGGGAACGGGTTTATTACGCCGCACGATCCCGCGGGGGACACGCTGTACGTCGTCGACGTCAGCGTCCGCCCGGCGTATCGGGCGTACGGCTTCGGCAAGGCGATGGCGCACGCGATGTATCACCTGGTCGTTGAGAAGCGGCTCGCCCGGCTGCTGGGCGGGGGGCGCATGTCCGGGTATCACCGGTACGCGGATACGATGTCGGCGGAAGGGTACGCCGAGGCGGTCGTGGCCGGGCGGCTGAAGGACCCGGTCATTACGTTCCTGCTGCGCTGCGGCCGGACGCCCGTGCGCGTCGCGGCGAACTACCTCGACGACGAGGAGTCGCGCGATTACGCGCTGCTGATGGAATGGAAGAATCCTTTTATACAGTTATAAGGAGTGGAGACGGTTTATGGAATACGTAAGAATCGAAAGTATCGAGGACCCGTTGTTCGCGAAGATGCACGCGTTGATGGGGACCATTTTCCCGCCCGAAGAAGTGTTGGAGTTCTCCTTGTGGGAGGAGCCGTTGAAGGACCAAGGCCTCCGCGTGTACGTCGCCGTGCACGAGGGCGAAGTCGTCGGCGCGACGGAGTACCGGTATTACCCGGACATGCGCGTCGCGATGACCGACTTTACGATCATCGGCCGCGAGGGGCTCGGCATCGGGCCGTTCCTCGTGAAGCATCGCGCGGCGGACCTCGCGTCGTGGGTGGCGCGGACCGAAGGGCCGATGCTCGGCATGTTCGCTGAAATCTACAACCCTTATGCGGTGGAGGACCTCGGGTTCGGCGGCGTGAAGCCGATGAATCCGTACGTGCGACGCGAGGTGCTCTCGCATCTCGGCTACCGCCGATTGGACATGGACTATGTGCATCCTTCCTGGCAGGGCGACGGGGAGGCGGTCGGAGGCCTCAATCTCGGCTTCTTGGCGGCGGACGAGTCGACGGAGAGCGTGCCGGGCGCGCTCGTCGGGCGGTTCCTGCGCACGTACTACGACATCTTGAACCCGAAGCCGGCCGCGTGGACGGCCATGGTGGAAGCGGTCGAGCGCCGCGATCGGGTGGGCTTGCTGCCGCTGTAGGCGGCGAGAAATTCGGAAACCTTTCGGAGAATCGCGCGTACTATTTGTAGATCGGCCCTGAATCTTGATTCCGTACATAGGAGAGGATGGTTGGGATGTCGTTTTTCAATCGCATGATGGCGAGCATCGGCATCGGCTCTGCGCAAGTGGATACGCTCTTGGAGAAGCAGCGTTACGAGCCGGGCGAGACGCTGCGTGGCGTCGTGAAGGTCAAGGGCGGCAACGTGGAGCAACAAGTGGACACCATATACATCTCAGTGATGACGCAATACGTGAAGGAAGTCGACGACCGGAAGGTGTATCAGAGCGCGGAAATTTCGAAGGTACGCGTATCCGAGCCGTTCCGTCTGCAGCCGGGCGAGGCGAAGGAGATCCCGTTCTCGTTCGCGCTGCCGCTGTCGACGCCGCTTACGGTCGGCCGCACGCCGGTGTGGTTGAAGACCGGGCTCGACATTAAGTCCGCCGTCGATCCGACGGATGACGACAAGATCGAAGTCGTGCCGAACGCCGGTATGCGAGCGGTGCTCGACGGCATCGACGAGCTCGGCTTCCGGCTCCGGAACGCGGACTGCGAATACGCGCCGCGCTTCGGCTACGGGGCCTTCGTGCAGGAGCTTGAATTCGTGCCGGTATCCGGATCGTATCGCGGCCGGCTCGACGAGCTGGAAGTCATCCTGTCGCCGCAAGCGTCGTCGATCGACTTGTTTCTGCAGGTCGACCGTCGCGCGCGCGGCCTCGGCGGCTTGTTCGCCGAAGCGATGGACATGGACGAGACGAACGTCCGCTGCTCCATCGACGCCGGCACGCTGTCGCGCGGCCCGAGCGCCGTCGCCGCGGCGATCGACTCCGTTATCCGTCGATACGCGTAATCCTCTCCGTACGGAGCCGCCCCTTCCCCGACATGAGTCGGGGGAGGGGTTTTTCGCTTTTGCGGGCGATTTGCGACGGCGATTTGCGGGCGGTGACGTCGAGGGATGTCCGACTCCAGAAGGCGGTAGCACCACGGTAGTGTAGTGATGCAGCGGGATGAGGCGAAAAGTGCTGCATGAAGGTGCAATCGGCGAGAATATGGTGCGTGGCGACAGGGAGGACGGGGGAGTGTGCACCACGGTAGTGCAGTGATGCAGCGGGATGAGGCGAAAAGTGCTGTACCGCGGTGCAATCGGCGAGAATATGGTGCGTGGCGACAGGTTGGACGGGGGATGTGCACCACGGTAGTGCAGAAATTGCAGCGGGATGAGGCGAAAAGTGCTGCATGACGGTGCAATCGGCGAGAATATGGTGCGTGGCGACAGGTTGGACGGGGGATGTGCACCACGGTAGTGCAGAAATTGCAGCGGGATGAGGCGAAAAGTGCTGCATGACGGTGCAATCGGCGAGAATATGGTGCGTGGCGACAGGTTGGACGGGGGATGTGCACCACGGTAGTGCAGAAATTGCAGCGGGATGAGGCGAAAAGTGCTGCATGACGGTGCAATCGGCGAGAATATGGTGCGTGGCGACAGGTTGGACGAGGGAATGTGCACCACGGTAGTGCAGAAAATGCAGCGGGATGAGGCGAAAAGTGCTGCACGGCGGTTCAATCGGCGAGAATATGGTGCGTGGCGACAGGTTGGACGGGGGAATGTGCACCACGGTAGTGCAGAAAATGCAGCGGGATGAGGCGAAAAGTGCTGCATGACGGTGCAATCGGCGAGAATATGGTGCGTGGCGACAGGTTGGGCGGGGGAGTGTGCACCACGGTAGTGCAGAAAATGCAGCGGGATGAGGCGAAAAGTGCTGCATGACGGTGCAATCGGCGAGAATATGGTGCGTGGCGACAGGCAGGACGGGGGAGTGTGCACCACGGTAGTGCAGAAAATGCAGCGGGATGAGGCGAAAAGTGCTGCATGACGGTGCAATCGGCTGCAGGCATTAGACGCGGCTGCGAACAGCCGCGTCTTGAATGTTCTCATTACGGCTCTATGCAATGAGACTCGGGAGCTTGTACTCCCTTATTTTCTTATTGGACTTTACAGGGACAAGGTCACCTTCCTCCGTCATTTTGCGAAGCCACCGGAGAGCTGTATTCCTATGAACACTAAACCGATGGGCCACCTGCTGCACTTTGATGCCACCGTTATGCTTCGCGATGGAGAGAATTTCTGCCTTTCGCTTCAGCCATAAGTCCGCAATAGTTGAAACTTGATTTGATTGGTTTAAGATTAAACTCTTTCCAACGGCTTGCATGAGTTGCCTTCTGCAAACCATCGATTTTTTAATGATCATATTCGCAGTGAAGCGAACGAGGAGCCAACCGCCGCTTAGAATCAGATCGTTTTGCCTTTCTTGATGATCATCGTATTGTTGAGCGGTTATGCCTCCGACATGATATTTGTACCCATCGATTTCAATGATGATTTTGACTTCCCCGGACTGGTAGTAGAAGTCAATGTACCGATCTCCCCCTTTGTAGTCCTTGAACGGCAGTTGCGCTGTAAGTCCGTTAAAATTATAAGAAAATTCCGGGCCGAAAACGTCATCCAGGAACTTTGACTCGATTTCATTAATTTTTACCTCCCTTTCCGATCGACTCATCTTCGATTCGAATGATTCGATAAACTTTCTGACCTCTGAGTTCATGCGATCCCTCCTGAAAATGAAATAAGCACACATGGCCCCGAGAGGTTCCATGTGTGCTTCACATACCTATATTTTACTTACCAGTCGGGGGAAAGTCCAGCGTGCAGGCGGGAAGTGCTGCATAACGGTGCAATTGGCGGGAATCTTGTGTGAAGCGGAAGGCCGGGCGGGTGGAGAATGCACTGCAGTGGTGCAAGAGTTGCATCATGGTGATGCGGAAAGTGCTGCAAGATGGTGCAATTGGCGGGAATCTTGTGAGCAGCGGAAGGCCGGGCGGGTGGAGAATGCACTGCAGTGGTGCAAGAGTTGCATCATGGTGATGCGGAAAGTGCTGCAAGATGGTGCAATTGGCGGGAATCTTGTGAGCAGCGGAAGGCCGGGCGGGTGGAGAATGCACTGCAGTGGTGCAAGAGTTGCATCATGGTGATGCGGAAAGTGCTGCAAGATGGTGCAATTGGCGGGAATCTTGTGAGCAGCGGAAGGCCGGGCGGGTGGAGAATGCACCGCGACGGTGCAAAAGTAGCATCATGGTGAGGCGGGAAGTGCTGCAAGATGGTGCAATTGGCGGGAAACTTGTGTGAAGCGGAAGGCCGGGCGGGTGGAGAATGCACCGTGACGGTGCAAAAGTAGCATCATGGTGAGGCGGGAAGTGCTGCATAACGGTGCAATTGGCGAGTAACTTGAGAGAAGCGGCGCATCTTTGCGTCGGCTCGTCCATATCATGTAAGATGTGAGAGGAACGAGGAGGGAACGTACATCATGAACGTTACGATCGGCGCGCGGGTCGTGAAGACCGGCATCGCCGTCGCGCTGGCGCTATACATAACGCATCAACTGGGGCTCAAGGGCGTCACGATCGCCGGCGTCGCGGCCATCTTCGCGATTCAGCCGTCCGTGTACAAGTCGTGGCAGCACATGCTCGAGCAAGTGCAGACGAATACGCTCGGCGCCATCCTCGCGCTGGGCGTCAGCCTCGTCATGCCGGTGAACGAGGTCGTCGTCGGGCTGACGTGCATCGCCGTCATCCTCATTACGCTGGCGCTGCGCATGGAAACGACCGTCACGCTGACGCTCGTGACGACGATCGTCGTGCTCGAGGCGGGCGGAGAATGGATGTATGCGCTCGAACGGTTTTCTACGATTCTGATCGGCATCGCGTCCGCGTTCCTCGTCAACGCGGTCGTCATGCCGCCGAATCATCGGAAGCAGTTCCTCGACGGCTACCGCGAAGCGCTCGGCACGATGTCGCTGCTGCTGCGAACGGCCGTGTCCGACGAGCTGAAGGAAGGCGAGGCGAAGTCGCAGCGCGACAAGCTGAACGACACCGTCCGGAAAATCTCGGAGCGATACGGCATGCTGGAGGAAGAGTGGCGCAAGTGGAAGAGGTTCCGCCCGCAGCCGGGGCGCCATCTCGTCGTCCAGAAGCAGATGGTGCGGGCGATGACGGTCGGCCAGCTCGTGCTGGACGCGGTTCAGGTCCACTACTTCCCGCAGCGGAAGGACGACTCGGCGGACCGGGCGTTCGACGACGCGCTCGAGGAGCTGATCCGGTACCACGAGTACGCGCTGCTGAAGTACGAGGGGAAGATGAAGCCCGGCGAGCAGCTGTACGACAAGATCGGGGAGCTCACCGAACGGCTGCTCCGGGACGCGATCGAAAGCGTGGGCGGCGAGCCGAAGGGCAGCGTCTCCCTCGTCGTCGTCGCGTCCGCGATCTACGAGTACGGCCGGCAGCTCAGGCGGCTCGACAAGATGGTCGGGCATGTGCAAGGCGCGGAAGAAGCCGCGTCGGCCGAATAAGGATAAAGAGCCCGAACCGGGCGGCTGCGGATGGGCTGCCAGGTTCGGGCTCTTTTTTTTGGTGCCCGTCGGGGAGCGGTTACCGGTTGCCGCGGTGCAGCCGGTGCTGAAGCGCCTGCACTTGCTTGCGCTCCGCCTTCTCTTCGTTCGCGGCGGACACCGGAACGTGGGCTTGCGCCGCGGCGGTACGGTCGCCGTGCACGTCGTCCGGACCCTCCGGATAGGACAAGGCCGCCATTTCGTATTCCACCGAGCCGAGCTGCGGATCCATCGGGAACGTTTCGCCGGCCCTCAGCTCGATTTCGTAGCCGTACTGGCTCTTATAGACGGCGTTCGTCTCGACGCGGTCGCCGGACATCGGGTGCATATGCTTTTGATTGGCCAAGAACAAGTCCTCCTTAACGTCAAGTCAATCGAACGTGTCGGAGTTACTGTTCCCCGCCTCGGCGATTTTCATTACTTGGCCGGCTCGAGGATCGGAATGTAGAGATCCAGCTCCGACCGTTCGTCCGCCGGGCCGTAAAATCGCTCGTCGTACAGTTCGAAGTCGATGCCTTCCGCGAACTGGAGCCCGTTTTCCGCCAACCATGTTTCATGAATCCGCTCGTACGTTTCCTGAAGTCCGGCGATCGTCCCTCGGTGCGTAAACACCGCGTACGTCTGCGCGGGCACGAGCTTGGCTTCGAGACCGTCCGGCACGTCTTCGATCGAGTCGACTTGAACGCCGGCCATGTAGCTGAAGCGCTCGCCGTCGAAATCGTAACATAGGCCGTAGGATACGTTCTCCTTGGAGCGATGCGGAATGCTCGCCTCCATCGGAATCAACGCGTCCCACAACCGTCCGAACTCCATCGTGGCGTCGGCTTGATGCACGGCGACCCCCACCGCATAAAAGGGTTCCATTCTCACGATCTTCGCTTTCACTGCGATTCCTCCCGTTGCGTCCGCTTCCCAGCGACCGAGCTCTCGGTCGATCCGGTTCAGCAGCGTCGTCTGCGCCTCGATGGCCGAGCGGACGCGATCCGCGTGTTCCCGAAGCACGCGGGCGAGCCGGGCGCGGTCCGACAGCGTGCCGCCGGCCGCCAGCTCGCGAATCGTCTCGAGCCCGACGTCCAGCTCGCGCAGAAACAAGATGGACCGCAGCGCGGCGATCTGCCCCGGCGCATAATACCGGTACTGATTGTCCGGATTGATCTCGGCCGGGGAGAACAGCCCGATAGCGTCATAGTGACGCAGCGTCTTCGTCGTAATGCCGAACAGGCGCGCCATTTGTCCGATCGTCAGCTTCGTCATGCGCGTTCGATTCCTCCTCTTCCATCGACTTGCTCCTTCACCGTACAACATTCCCCCAAGGTCAAGGTCAAGCGATTCCGCGGAAAAAGTTCCCTCGCCGTCGTCACTTTACGTCACGTCCAGCAGCAGCGCCTCGTTGGCGTCGTCCCGTCCGTCCCAAGACGCCGCGAACCGCACTTTGTGCGATACCCCGAGAATGTCGTACGGGGCGATCTTGTGCTGCCGCGCGGAGCCGACGATCAGCGTGTGCAGCCGCAGCGATACGGCAGCGCCGAGCTCGGCCAGCTCGTCCCTTACGGGCTGCGACACGGCGCCGATGCCGTCGGTCACCATGACGAGATCGGCGTCCGAGAGCCCGCGCGCCTCGCGTACGAGCCGCATGCCGCGCCGGAGCGGGGCGTCGAAGTGCGTGCCGCCGCCGAACGCGAGCTGCGACAGCCGGTAGAACGCCGCCCAATCGGGCTGCTTAAAGCGCAGATGCCGTTCGATCAGCTCGCCCTTCGCGCCGAACAGCAGCAGCACGAAGTCGCGCGATTCCGACAGCGTCAACGCGGCGAACGTCATGACGAAAATTTGCGCGAGCCGCTGCTTCGCCCCGCGCATCGAATGGGAGGAATCGAGCAGGCAGATGACGGGCCCTTTGCCGGCGTCTTTGGACGGGGAGCGGGCGCTGTACGTCATTAGCTTGCCGTCGAGCCACTTCTGCAGGAAGAAGGCTTCGTAGTCCGGGTCGGCGAGCAGGCTCGCTTCGCTCGGCAGCATATGCGACAGGTCGCCGGAGAGGCCGAGCTCGTCGTACCGGTCCGGCGCCGTTCGCCGCCGCTGCTCGCGCCGTTGGCGGAGGAGCCGCTCCGTATTCCGGCCGACCTCCTTCACCATGGCGACGAGGTCCGGGTGCCGCTTCAGCCGGTCGACCCATTCGAGATAGCGCCCGTACGACTGGCGGCGCAGCTTCCCGAGGTCGCTCCCCCAGCGCCGGTTCGCGAACCGCAGGCTCGCCTGGATGAGGTCCTCGAGCGCCTTCGTTTCGCGGTCTTCCTCTTCGAGCGTCCCGCGCAAGGCGCCGTTCAGCCAGGCGCCGAGCTCTTGGTCGAGCGCGTCGAACGTCGCCTTCTCGGCCGCCTCCAGCCGCTCCAACGCCTTCAGCCGGCCGGCGAGCTCGTCTTCGGCTTTCTCGAGCTTCTTCTTCCACTTGTCGCGGCGGACGAAGTCGGTCCGCATCGACTCGCGCAGCTCGGCGACCTTCGCCCGCAGTTCGGCGATTTCCGCCTCGGCGAGCGGCTTCGCGTCTGCGGCCGACTGACGCTGCTCGGCTTCATGCTTGCCGCGCTCGAGCCGGTAGCCGACCTTCTTCAGCCGCTCCAGCTGCTCGGCGCTCATCCGTTCGGCGAGCGTCGGCTCGCCTTTCGCGGCGGAGGATCGCTCGCCGTCCTTCTTGCGGCCGGTCGGCGTCGCCTTGTCGCCGAGGTCGAGGCCCGCGCCGCCGGCGGCGCCAGGCGTCTCGCCGGCGCCCGCGAGCTCGCGTTCGGCGAGGGCGGGCATCTCGCGGCGGTCCTTCTTCCGCCGCGCGGCTTCCTCGGCGTATTGCGCCGTCAGCCACAGCACCGCCTTCAAGGCGGTGCGGAAGGCGGCGGGCGCGGCTCCTTCCGTGCGCGGCCGGAGCCGCGCGTATAAATACTGCCGCATCAGCGTCTTGATCAGCCACCGGTGGAACGGCGGCGCGTCGGACCCCGCCTCCTCCGACGGCTTAGGCAGGTAGAAGCAATAGAAGACGTCGGCGAACAGCGCGTCGGTCAGCCACGGCGCCCGCGTCCGGGCGACGCGCACGCGCTCCCGCGCGTCCGCGTCGGCGACGAGCTGCAGGTCGAAGACGTACCGGTCGACGTTCGCGTGGCGGATCATAACGTGAAGTCGTAGTCGACGCCGGGCATGTCGGCGTCGAACAAGGAACGGTACAGCTCTAGCATGTCGTGGAGCACCCGTTCGCCGCGAATGCGCGCCGTCGCGTATTTCGCGGCGGCCCCCGCCGGATCGGGCAGCAGCGCGTTCAGGCGGCGCAGCTCGTCGGCGCGGCCGCGCTCGCGTTCGTGGAACCGTACGAGCGCCCGGCGCAGGTTCTGCCCCTGCGTCTCCAGCTCGTCGCGGCATTCCGCGAGCAGCGCCTCCGCCGCTTCGGGGCGCGACGACCCGGCGCCGGCTTTCATCTCCTTCTTGAATTGGTGTCCGAACAGCTCCGGCTTGCGGGCCTGCCAACGGTCCAGCGTCGCTGTAAACCTGGCGAGCGGCAGCTCCGCCTCGCTCTCGACCTCAAGCGCCTCGTCGAACCGCGCCTCGAACCATTCCTTGATTTCGGGCAGCGCCTCCGGCACGTCCCATAGCATATGCGGCGTGAAGACGGCGTCCCAGATCGAAACCTCGTCGCGCCCGTTCAAGGCGGCGGACGTCCGCCAGACGTCGCCGATCTTGCGCCAGCGGCGATCGGAGACGGACAGGTCGCGCTCCTCCGCTTCCGTCTTCAGCCGGAAGAGGAACAGGACCATCGGCTCCGGCAGGACGACGCGGGCGGCGCGTTCCCGCACGGATTCGACGTCGGCGACCGACAGCACCGCGGGGACGGGCTCCCGCGGCAGCGTAAACATCCGTTCGTAGCTGGACATGTGCTTCAGAAACCCGACCTCGTACCGGATCAGGAACCGGTCGTACAGCGCCCCGAGCCCCTCCGTCTCTTCGGGCAGCTCGTTCGACGCCGCGAGGAGGCAGAGGAGGGGGGAGGCTTCCTTGACCCGGCCGTTATAATAAATGCGTTCGTTCAACAGAGACAACAGCGCGTTCAAGATCGCGCTGCCGGATTTGAAAATTTCGTCGAGGAACGCGAACCGCGCCGACGGCAAGTAGCCCTCGGTCTGCCTCACGTACCGGTCCATCTTCAGCTCGCGCAGCGAGACGGGGCCGAACACCTCGTCCGGCGTCGTGAAGCGCGTCAGCAAATATTCGAACCAGCCTTCGCCCCCGAACAAGCCCGAGACCGCTCGCGCCAGCTGCGACTTGGCGGTGCCGGGAGGCCCGACGAGCAGGACGTTCTCCCCGGACATAACGCCCAGCAGGGCGAGCCGGACGAGCTCCTCGCGTTCGAGGAAGCGCTCTTCCAGCGCGGCGACGGCGGTTTCCAACTTTTTCTTCATCGATTCCATGTTCTCTCGACCCCTCATTCGGCTTGGCTTGGATCGCACACCCTATCATTGTAGCAAACCGGGGAGGGCAATACACATTCGGGAGCGCTTCGGCGGGCGATGGCGTTGGGAAAGGGTGGAACTTGCAGGAATATGGCGATTCATGTCGAATAAGATGTGTCGGATTTCTCGGTTCGGATGCCGGGAGAATAGGAGGGGTCGATCTGTTTCACGATCTGATCGTTAACGGCGCATTGTTGATCGCCATGATTCATATAGGCAGTTTATATTACCGATACCGCTCCGAAGACAGCCGGGCGCTCGCCTCGGAGAAGGCGCTGCTCGGCGTCGCCTGCGGCGCGGCGGGCATCGTGCTGATGTTTTATACGGTCCGAATCTCGGACACGACGATTCTCGACGCGCGCCACATCGCGATCGTGCTGGCCGCAAGCCAGGGGGGCTTGATCGCTTCGGCGGTATGCGGCGTCATGATCGCCTTGTTCCGGCTCGTCTTCTTCGGCGTCAGCACGACGGCGCTGTTGGCGGCGGCGAACGTTATTTTCTATGCGATCGTCTGCGGATATCTCTCCAAGCTGCGGTGGAGCCGGCTGCGGAAATACTTGGCCATGTCGGCGGTCGCGGTCGGGTCGACGCTCCTCGTGTTCGGCATCGTGCTCCCCAAGGAGATGTTATGGTATACGTGGCTGATGTACATCGGCTTCTCCGCGGGCGGCGGCGTCCTCGTCTATTTCCTAATGGAAAATATTATCGTATCCGACCTGCTGTTCCAACGGTTCAAGCAGCAGTCGACGACGGACTTCCTGACGGGACTGAACAACGTCCGCCGCTTCGACAAGGCGCTGAACGAATGCATACGGTCGGCCATGCAACGCGGCGAGCGGCTGTCGCTGCTCATGATCGACATCGACTTCTTCAAGTCGATCAACGACACGTACGGTCATAAGGCGGGGGACGACGTCTTGCGCGAGCTCGGCGGGGTGCTGCTGCAGACGTGCCGCTCGGTCGATACGGTATCTCGCAACGGCGGGGAGGAATTTTCCGTGCTGCTGCCGGACTGTACGATCGAGCGGGCCGTCGAGGTGGCGGAGCGGATCCGGCACGCGGTCGAAGCGCACGCGTTCCCGATCGAGGGGGGGCAGTCGCTGCGGATCACGGTGTCGATCGGGGCGGCCACGTTCCCCGACATGATGACCCGCTCGGACGAGCTGTTGCAGATGGCCGACGACGGGTTGTACCAAGCGAAGCGGTCCGGTCGTAACCGGGTATGCGTAGCTTCTTAATGGAAAATAAGAAAGGCGCATCGACCCTCCTTGCGTGCGGGGACATCGAATGCGCCTTTTTTCTGTTATTTGAACAGCCGGAACGGGAACCACACGTAGAACAAGCCGATGAACAGGAACAACGCCGCGGCCACGAGGAACGGGACCGACAGCCCGAACGAGTCGGCGATAATGCCGCCGATGACCGGCCCGAGCATGACGCCGATGCCTTCCACCGTCGAGAAGACGCCCCACCCGACGCCCTTCTGCTGCGGCGGCACGAACTGAGCGAGCAGGGCGTTCCAGGCGGGCAGGACGGCCGCGTAGGAGACGCCGAGCACGATCGCCCAGAACAGACACACCCACAGCGTCTCGATCGTCGTGATCATATAGAGGCCGAAGGCGACGGAGAGGAAGCCCGCGATCAGGAACCACTTCTTCCCGAGCTTGTCGCTGAGCCGGCCCATCGGCACGAGCGCCAGTACGGCGAAGGCGCCGCCGGTGAGCAGGAAGAACGAATATTGCGAGTTCGTGAGCAGCAGGTTCTCCTCGGCGAACGTCGGCAGAATCGGGAGAAGCATCGCCGCGCCGAGCGTCTGCAGGATCATGCCGGGCAGCAGCGGCTTGACCGCCTTCATGTGGACGGCGAGCGCGCCGAGCTGTCGGAAGAACGGTTCGGGGTGCGGGATGTTCTCGGCCCCTTTCACAAACCAAGAGATCGCCCACGCGAGCGCCGTCATGCCGAGCAGCACGAGGAACGAGATGCCGTAGTCGAACCAGTCGAGGAAGAAATTCAGCATCACGGGGCCAAGGCCGAGGCCCATCATCCAAGCCATGTACAAGGCGCCCATCTGCTTGCCGCGTTCGCTCTCCGTCACGCTGCTCATGCCGACGAGCCAGATCGGCGAAGCGCCGACACCGAACAGAATGGAGCCGACGACGAGCACCCACGCTTCCATTGCATATTCCAACATAAGCAGGCCGACGATCGACAATGCGAAGCAGGTTTGCAAGATCCACTGCAGCGGGAACCGATCCAGCAAGTACCCGATGCCGAGCTTCGCCACCGTGTCGGCGACGTAGTGCATCGTGACGGCGAAGCCGACGGTCGTCACGGTCAGGTACAGCTCGTCGACCGCGTATTTCGGAATATAACTGATGAGGATAGCGCCCCGAACGAATTCGATCAGGAAAAAGAGAAAGGCAAGCCGCGCCAGCGGCATCGGGACGGACAAATTACGTATAGCGTTCACTCGATACTCTCCTTCGTTCCTCGGTGAAGACGGACTCCGAACGGAGGGCGTCCATCGCCTCTATGATGTCTTGGACGATTCGTTCCGCCGAATGCGTTCGCTTCAGCGCGGCCATCGCCCGGACCGCGAGCTCCCGCCGCTCGGGCCGCTCCATGAGCGAGCGAACGGCGTCCAGCACCTGCGCGTCGTTCCCGGCGACGAACGCCGCGCCGCGGGACGCCAAATATTCCGCATTGTCCCGCTCTTGCCCGGGAACCGGGCGGAGCAGAACGACCGGAAGCTCGCACTGGATCGCTTCGGTCAGCGTGATGCCGCCGGGCTTCGTCACCATCGTCTCCGCGAGCGACATCAGCTCGTGCATCTCCTTCATGAAGCCGAACACTTTCACGTTCGGCTTTCGCCCCGCGATGTCCCGCATCGAAGCGTACAGCGATTCGTTCTTGCCGCAGACGACCGCCAGCTGCACGTTCGGCAGCGCGGCCAACGCGTCGCATACGTCGCGCAGCCCTTGCAGCACGCCGTACGAGCCCGCCATGATCAGGACGGTTCGCCGCGCCGGGTCGAGGCCGTATTTGGCGTAGAGCGCATCCGACCGTTCCATCGGGCGGAAGGCGCTCTTGAGCGGGATTCCGGTGACGCGAACGCGGTGTTCGGGCACCCCCGCCGCGGTCATGGCGGCCTGGAGGTCGTCCGTCGCTACGTAATATCGGTCGATGAGCGGATGGATCCATCGCGCGTGCATGACGTAATCGGTCAATACGTTGAAGATCGGGATCGCGACGCCTCGCCTCCGCCGCAGCTCGGGCATCGCGAGCGTCGGGAACGTGTTCACGACGGCGTCCGGCCGCTCGCGGTCGAGAATTTGCCGCAGCTTGCCGGTTCCCCAGCCGTGGAACCACGCGGAGAACCATGTGTCGTCGCGCATCTCCCGCGTGCTGTAGTACGACCAGCCGTACAACTTGGGGAATAATGTATAACTTTTAATATATATGTATTTGGTTAATTCATTCAGCCTTGGATACGCCTCCGCGAATAAATCCACCAACGATACTTCGCAGCCGGCTTCGCGTTCGAACCGTTCCTTCAGCGCGTTGGAAACTTGGATGTGGCCGTCGCCGTAGCTGGCGTACACAATCATCACTTTCTTCTTCTCCGTCGTCACTCCGCGCTCATCTCCTTCTCGGGAGGACTCACAACAGGTCCGTTGCTAATTGTAACTCGAACGGGCGGGAATTGCACACGTCTTCCGCAAGCGTGCCTCCCCGACCTAAGACGGGGGCGGAGAGGCTGCGCCGGGGCCGTCCGGGTCCGCGGCGAGCACGTATCGCTCGAACAGCGACAGCGGGTGCTTCCAGCGGCTGACCTTCGGGTCGGCGGCGAAGACGGCCGCGAGCCGGCGCTCCGGCACGACGAAGACGAGCTGCCCGCCGTGCCCGAGGGCGCAGCGGACCGCCTCGCCCGTCGCCGCGCGGGCGATCCACCAGTGCCCGCCGTATCGGCCGAAGGCGGGCAGCCCTTCCCCGAGCGGCGTGAACGCGAGGCGCACGTAGTCGGGCGGCAGGATGCGCCGCCCTTCCCATACGCCGCCGGTCGCGTGCAGCCAGCCGAGCTTCGCGAGGTCGCGCCCGGTGAGCGCGAGCCCGATATGGCCGACCGTGACGCCCTGCGGGTCGGCTTCCCACGGCGGCGGCGCGATGCCGAGCGGGCCGAAGATCGCTTCCTGCGCGACGTCGGACGCAGGGCGGCCGGTCGCCGCGGTGACCGCGGCCGAGAGCAGATGCGAGTCGACGCTGCGATACACGAAGGCGCCCCGCGTCTCGGGATCGACCGGCAGCCGGAGCGCGAAGCGAACCCAGTGACGCGAGCGGTGCAGCCGCGGCACGAACGCTTCGCCGAGCCGCTTGCCGGTCTTCCAGTGCAGACCGGACGTCATCGCCAGCAGCTGCCGGGTCGTCGTCGCGCGAACGTCCTCGCTCGCCGCGCGAGGCAGCAGCTCCGGGAACAGCGCCTCCAGCGTCGGCGGCTTCTCGCCGCCGTCGTCGCCGAGCGCGCCGGCGCAGGCGGCGACGGCCGCGGTCGCGCTCTTCGTCGCGGAGCGCAGGTCGAGGCGCGTCGAGGCGTCCGCGCCGCCATAGTACCGCTCGAAGACGAGGGCCCCGTCTTTCGCGACGAGGAAGCAGCGCATCTTCGGGAAGCGCTTCTGAATGTCTTCGTCCGCTTGGAGGAGCGGCGCCGGGTCCATGTTCGCCTCCGCCGGCGAGGCGAACGTCCACGTCTTTCCGCCCGCGTCCGGGGCGAACCGCGGGGGCTCCGTCGAGACGTCGTTCCTTGGGGCGTCCATGGATGAGGGCACTCCTTTTTCCTAGAGATGGTAATAGGGTGCCCAAATTTCGAGTGCGCCAAATAAATTAAGGGACATAATTATCTGAATATTGTATTATGTATGTATAGATGCATTACTGCCTGACCTACCTAGCCGCTTACGAACAAAGTAATGTTACGGAGAGGAGCAAGCTTATGGCTGCAAAAGGAAGTAATGAAGTAAAGGATAGTGTGAGAGAACTGGTTCGAATCTATAGGCCTGCCAATCCGCGCAAATTCGTAAAAGACTACGTGAAGAAATACCGCATCCCCGGAGGTTACGAAGACGCTCTTACGCGCCTCGTCGAATTCGAAATGGCGAAGCTGGAAGGATCGGTGTCGTAACAGAGTTGACTATACAGCGACCGCCGAACGGACATCCGTTCGGCGGTTTTTCGTTTGCGGCGCGCAGGTTTCGGGTGCGGGGACGAGTCCCGATCCTCGCAGCTGCGGAAAATTCCAATAAAGCCGGCCGCCCAAGCGCGAATTTGCGCTTATTGGCGGAAAACTCCGCTAAAGACGTGCATCTAAGCGCGAATTCGCGCTTATACGCGGAACATTCCGCTAAAGTCGTGCGCTTAAGCGCGGATTCGCGCTTATACGCGGAAAACTCCGCATAAGACGTGCGTGGAAGCGCGGATTCGCGCTTATACGCGGAACATTACGCTAAAGACGTGCATCTAAGCTCGAATTCGCGCTTATTAGCGGAAAACTCCGCTAAAGTCGTGCGCCCAAGCGCGGATTCGCGCTAGCCCCTACTTCCCCGTCGGCGAAGCGGGAACAGCCGCGACTTGCGCGGATGGCGCGGCGCCGGTCGCCGCAGCGTCCTCGGTCGCGCTTGCCCCGGACACCTCCGACGCCTCCGCCTCGTCGCCGTGCCGATGGCCGCCGGAGCGCAGGAACAGCCATACGCCGCCGATGAGCAGCGCGCCCGCGAACGCCTGCAGCGCCGTCAACCGCTCGTCGAGCAGCGCCCAAGCGAGCAGCGACGCGCCTACCGGCTCGCCGAGCACCGCCATCGAGACGGTAGTGGCGCCGGTGTACTTCAGCAGCCAGTTGAACAGCAGATGGCCGAAGACGGTCGGCACGGCGGCCATCAGCGCGAAGATGAGCCAGTCGTTCGATGCATAGCCGAAGAACGAGAAGCCGGCCGCGAGGTTATAGACCGCGAACGCCGCGGCCGCCGCCAGGAAGACGGTATAGCTGTAGACGAACGACGAGATGCGCCCCCGCAGCGCCTGTCCGAGCAGCATATGCACGACGACGGCCAGCGTGCCGAGGATCGACAGCAGGTCGCCGTAGAGCGCCGTGCCCGAGAGGCGGAAGTCGCCCCAGCCGATGAGCACCGCGCCGATCAGGGCGACGCCCATCGCCGCGACCGCGGCGCCGCGGATGCGTTCTCGGAAGAAGATGAGCGCCCCGATCATGACGAGCACCGGCTCGAGCGTCATCAGCACGGTGGAGCTGGCGACGGTCGTGTAGCGAAGGGAGCCCATCCACAGCAAGAAGTGCAGCGCCAGCATGAAGCCGGACAGCCCGAGCAGCGCCCAATCCCGCCCCGACACGGCGCCGAGTTCGGCGCGATAGCGGAACAGGAAAGGGGTCATGCCGACCAAGGTAAGCCCCAGGCGATACATGCCGATGACCGACACAGGCGCGTCGGTCCACTTCACGAAGATAGCCGAAAACGATATCGCGATAATGCCGACAAACAATAAACTCCATAGGAACGCTCGGCGCTCCGTCCAACCAGGGTTCACGGTGAGGCTTCCTTTCTAACCAATGTTCAAATGAAATGACGTTCCCTAGTATAACAGGAAGGGCGCGGCGGCCGCTAGGTTCTCAAACGGAGGTTTTCTTCCTGCCGCCGGCGATTTCGCCGTTTCAGAACCCGATGCGCCGAATGAAAACTAGGCGCGAGCCGGAGCGCATGGTACGATCTCGTTGGAAAAGGCGAAATCCGGCGGGCCGAAGGAAGAGGATGCGAGAGGCGGCGCGCCGAAGACGTAAGCGACAACCGGCGAACGGAGGCGGAACGATGCGCGAGCTGCTGACGCGGAATCACTTTCGTCTGCTCTTATGGGCGGGGATCGTGTTTACGCTGATCATCATTCCCTTTTCCTTGTTTTTATCCAACCAATTTTCGAAGTACGCGCATTCGCAGATGGATTTGTTCCATCGCGATAAGGTCGTCCATACGGCGAGCCAAACCGAATTCATTCTAAACAAGCTGAAGTCGTACGGATTGAACATGTACGAGGACCGAACGATTCAGGGCTGGCTTCAGCGGGAGAGGCCGGATCCGTTGGCGGACATGGAGGTGTTGAATACGCTGACCACCTTCATGTCCACGGAGCCGTTCATTCGGCGAGCGTATTTGATGAACCTCCGGACGCGCCAAGCGTTCGACTCGCAGACGGGGGTCACTTCGTTCGAGGCCTTCCAAGACCAGGTCATGTTGAAGCGGGTGCAAGAGCAGCAGTCCTTGTTCCTGCAATTTCAACCGCACGAGGCGCAAGGCGACGCCCATTTGTCCTTGGTCGTCCCTTCGACGCCGGCGAAGCGGGATATCCGCGGATACTTGGTGCTCCTGCTCGACAATCGCGCGCTGCAGACCCACCTGCTGGCGCATAACGAGGAGCTGGGCACGAACCTGATCGTGCTGGACGAGGAGGGGCGCAACGTCTTAGGCGGGGAGGGAAGCGGCGAGTCGATCGCCGCCTTGCTGAGCGGGGCGAGAACCGACGGGGCGGCGCCCTCGGTGGTCGAATTCGATACGGGGCGGCGATTGTTCGTGAACTCCGCCGCGATACCGTCGCAGAAGTGGACCGTCCACTCTCTGACCGAGATGAGGAGCTTTCGGAGCCAGGCGGATTCGTTCCAGCGGCGTATCGTCATGTACTCGTTACTGCTGCTCGTCCTGCTGCTGACGGCCGCCATGTGGAATTCGAGGCGCGCCGTCCGGCCGTTCCGGCATCTGGCGGAGCAGCTGCAGCGGAAGTTCAACGCCGACGCCGGCCATTCGTCCGCGCCGCCCGTCGTCCGCGACGAATACAGCATGCTCAAATACGGGATCGAGAAGCTGTCCAATCAAGTCGACGAGATGAACGTGTCGCTGCGGGATCGGCAAGGCATCGTGAAGGCGGAATATTTGCGCCAGTGGGTGCTGCAAGGACGGCTCGGCCGCGCGGTGAGGGGCGAGATCGCCGAAGCGACGGACCTCTTCGCCAAGGAGAAGCTTCGGCTCGCGGTGATCAAGATCGAATCGTATCATGCTTTCGCCGAACGTTACGATTTCGAGTCTCGGCGGCTGTTCACTTACGCGCTGTGCAATATCGCGGAAGAAGTCGTCCGCGGCGAAGGCGGGGCGTTCGAGGCGGTCGATTTCGCCGGGGACCACATCGTCCTGCTGATCGGACTGGACCGCGACGAGTCCGACATGATGGCGATCCTCGAGACCGCCAAGAAACACGTGCGTCAGTACATCCGGGTGAACATCGTCGTCGCGGTAAGCGACGCGAAGGACATCGACGACGATCTTCGGGCGGTATACGACTTCGTGCTCGAACTGACCTTGCTGAAGTTCATCAACGGAAGCGACCGGATTTACACCGAAGGCGATTATGAGCGTTACGTACATATGATGGACCCCGTCGTCGAACGCAAGGGCGTCGAGAAGCTGTTGGCGTCGGTGAAAGCCGGCAACGGCGAACAAGTCGTCGAGTCGTTGGATGAGCTGTTCGGTCAGCTCGCGGCGATGAAGTTTTCGGAGTGCAAGGTGCAGCTGACCGTATTGTTGTTTTCGGTCGTGAAGGAGTTCGAGAAGCTGTCGGCCCTCCAGGGGGTGGACGGGATCGAGAAGCAGCTTGCCGGATTCCCGACGCTGCAAGACTTAAGGAGATGGCTGGAGCAAGAGCTGATGGAAATTATGGAGCGGCTGAACAGCAGGCAGGGGTCCGACCGCAAGGGAAAGCTGGCCGAGGAGATGGCCGCGTACATCGCTTATCGGATTCACGACCCGATGCTGTCGGCCGACGACGTGGCGGAGCACGTCTCGTTGTCCGCCAAGTACGTGAGGCAAATCTTTATGGAAACCCATAATCAATCGCTGTCGGCGTATATGCTCGACCTGCGGGTCAACAAGGTGAAGGAGCTTCTGGTCACGACGGCGTTGTCCGTGTCGGATATCGGGGAGCGATCCGGCTTTCTGACGAAGAGCCACTTCTTCACGGCGTTCAAGAAAGCGACGGGCGTGACGCCGAACCAGTACCGCCAACAACATTCTACATGAGGGGAGGGGTCGGAGTGGCCCGACGACAATCGTTGCTCGCGAAGGGGGCGGCTTGGGCGGCGCTTTCTGTCCTCCTGACCGCCGGATGCGCGAACGAATCGGGACCGGCGCCGGTGCGGGGCGTGTCCCCTGCGACGTCCGCGACGCCAACGACGCTGAGCATTATGGTGCCCGGCGACCGCTCCCCGGACTTCGACCTCGTGATGGAGGAAGCGGAGCGCCGCATGGCGGAGGAAGGGCTCCACCTGGATATTCGGATGGAATTCGTGCCATGGAACGACTTCGGCACCCGATCCGAGGTCGCGCTCGCTTCCGGGGAAGAGATCGATCTGATCTTCGACGCCCCGTGGCTGCACCTGAACGAGATGATCGCGAGCGGATATTACGAGCCGTTGGACGTTATGCTGGAGCAGTACGGAGAGACGATCGTCGCGAAGCGGCCGAGGCAGATGTGGGACGCGAATCGAAGCGCAGGGCGAGTGATGGCGATCCCGCTCGGCGTCAGTCACGTGATGAGCCATTCGTATTTCGTTCGCAAGGACATACGGGAATCCCTCGGCGTCCCGCCGATCCGCACGTACGAAGAGCTGCTACGGTTCGCCTATCTCGTGAAGGAGAAGGCGCCGGAGGTCGTTCCGCTGATCGCGGGAGGAACGAGAAGTCAACAACTCTATAGTCAGGCCGCCTTCCGCCATTACTTCGACGATACCGATATTCGACCGACGCAGGCGTTGGACAGCAGCCTGATGCTGTATTACCGCCACAATGACGGGAAGGTGCACAATGCGTTCAAGGAGCCCGATTCACCGGTCCGACAATGGGTGGAGGAAGCTAGGCGCTTGTACGTCGATGGAATTATGCACAAGGACGTGCTAGGGATCAAGGATTTCCAGGAACCCGGAGCGTCCGGCGCCGTCGCGATCTTCCCCACAGGCTCCTTCCATGTCGGAGAGCTCGCGCAGGAGAAGCTGAGGGAGACCGTGCCGGACGGAGAGCTCGAGAGCGTGACGTTTTTCGACGATACGCCGGGAGCGAACGTCTCGGACTTCGGACAGTGGAACTTTATCGCGGTCCCGGTCGTGAGCAAACACAAGGAGGAAGCCGTCCGGTTCTTGAACTGGGCGAACGAGAAGCGAAATTACGACTTGCTCGCCTACGGGCTGCAAGGTATGCACTGGGAGCCGCTCGGAGGGAATAAGTTCAAACTGCTGAATACCGGCTACAATCAACCGGCCTTCGTCTGGATTTGGAACCCTACGGACGATCGCCTCTTAGCGGATGACGCAAGAACGGAGGAGCTGACGCGGTTCATCCGCGACGCCGACAATTTCACGCCGGACGTATTGACCGGCTTCGAGTTCGACGGCTCCTCGGTGCAGGCGGAGCTGGACCGTTATAACCGAATCGAAGCGGAGTATTATACGCCCTTGTTCAACGGCGTAATCGACCCCGCGTCGGCTTGGGCGGCGTTCGAGGCGGAGGCGGGGCCGGCGCTGGAGGCGATCGAGCGCGAGCTGCAGAGACAAGCGGATGCGTTTATGAGGAAGTAAAGACGGAACGATGGAACAAGGCAATCCCGGAGCACGGGCAGGTCCCCCTAGGAGGATGCGGCGCGTGACGGGAAGCTGCGCCCTCCGGACTGGATAAATATTCATAATTAACCAATAAGTAACTGAAAGGAGTGATGCCGACTTACCTAGCTTCGTTCGTTCCAGGTCGAAATCTGATCAAAGAGGGAGATGTGAACTCGTCATGAATTTCGTCAAACGATCGGTCAGTCTGATTCTCGCTTGCGCGGTCGGCGCCGCGGGGCTGCTGCCCGCCGCGTCGGCGGCGTATTTGCCGAAGCGCGATCCCCGTTCGAATTTCGCTTCCAACATTGCTCTCATCTATACGGGGTATTACGACCCGGCGAACTACGACGGCGTACCCGTCGGAGATTACGACAAGGACAAGTTTATGCCGTACGTCGGATATTTGGACGAACGGGGCAAGGCGCAGGACGACTTCTTCGATACGTTCCTGATCTTGAGTCTGCAATCCCCGCACGGCGGCAGCCTGCATCGATGGTACGACTGGGTCCCGAACTCCGTGCCGGGCCGACTGCAAGATTGGCAGTACGCGATGGAAAGACCTTTCGCAAAGAATCTGCAGCTGGACGCGTTGGAGCAGGCGGCGAAGCAAGTCGGGCGCGACCTCGGCGAACCCGACAAGCAAGTGAACGTATATCTGACGATTCCGTTCCCGGATCCGCAAAGCCGCGACTTCGGCGATTTCGACGGCGACGGCGCGTCCGACGATCTAAGCAGCTTGGAGGAGAGGAACGCGCTCGTTCGGTGGTATATCGACGAGATGACCGCGCGCTTCGAGAGCCGGGATTACGAGCACTTGCGACTGGCGGGCTTCTATTGGCTGCAGGAGGATCTGGACACGACCGTACCGGGAGAGCGGGAGAACGTCATGGCGACCGCGGACTACTTGCGGGAGCGCGGGATGCGCTTGGGGTGGATTCCATGGTCCGGGGCCGGCGAGAAGGGGAACGGCGACCGTCACGGGTACGACTTTACGATCGTGCAGCCGAACCATTATTTCAACGCGGACACGACGATCGAGCGGATCGAGGAAACCGCGGAGCTGTCGCGAAGCAGCGGGCAAGGCGTCGAGATCGAATTCGACCAGCGCGCCGTGGAAAACCCGTATTACCGCCAAGTCCTCTATAACTATCTGATCGGGGGCGTGAAATACGGGTACATGGCGGAGTCGATCTTGGCCTATTACCAGGACGTCTACGCGATTTACGATTTTTACCATCATCGGAGTCCGATCGGGCGCGAACTGTACGACGACATCTATCGCTTCGCGAAAGGGACGTTCGTCGCGCCGACCGGCAACGTCGAAGGCAGAGTGCTTGACGCGGAAGGGCGTCCGATCGCCGGCGCGACGGTGACCGGCGAAGACGGGTACGCCGCCGTGACCGACGCGGAGGGACGCTTCGCGGCGAACGATCGGTTCGCGATCCGGCAGACGTTCGCCGTCGCGAAAGACGGGTATCAGAGCCGGACGGTGCGGCTGCAGGCGTCGGAAGGAACGACGATCCGCAAGGATATCGCGTTGGCGCGCAGCGGCGGTCCGGTGCTCGAACGATACGCCGTCGAGGATTTCGAAGGAAGCTTCGACGTAGGCGGGAACGGGGTCGTGTCCCGGTCGTTCGAGGCGGCGCCGGAGTTCGTGTATGCGGGCGCTCAATCGCTTAAGGTCGGGTACCCGAGCGGCTGGGGACCGGTGCGCGCGTTCATCGATTCAAGCTCCGAGGCGTTGGCCGATTCGGACCGGCAATTCGCGAACTACGAGAACACCGATTGGAGCGGCTACGACGCGATATCCATGGAAGTGTACAACGCCACGAACGCGGAGCAGAAGCTCGATCTGGAGTTTATGTACGACCGGTACAGCTGGGGGTCTTCGAGGGTGAAGCAAGTCCT
The DNA here is from genome assembly GCF_005765165.1 of Paenibacillus antri. Lineage (NCBI taxonomy): Bacteria > Bacillati > Bacillota > Bacilli > Caryophanales > Paenibacillaceae > Paenibacillus > Paenibacillus antri. The sequence goes on from NZ_VCIW01000021.1 coordinate 113,676, forward strand.
CCTCTCGCCCGGGCAATGGAACCATGTGGAGATTCCGCTGCGCGAGCTGCGGGAAGCGGGCGTTAACCTTAGTAATGTGATTCGGCTTTCTTTGCGCATGAGCGAATTCGCGACGGACGGAGCGACGATGTATTTCGACGACGTCGCGCTGCTGAAATACGAACGTCAGGATCAGCCGGCGGACACCTTCGCGGCGCTTCCGTCGGCGGTGCCGACGATGGACGTCGGCGCTCGTTGGACGCCGGTCGTGAAGGACCGGTCCGCGATCGACGCGCAAGGGAACCCCGCAATCGTCCCGGACGCCGTATTCGAATCATCCGATCCCTCGGTCGTCGAGGTGCGCCCGGACGGAACGCTGCATGCGCTCGCGCCGGGACGGGTTACGCTTCGGGCTTTCGCGAACGGCGTCGAAGCCGAGTCGACCGTAATCGAAGTGTCGGGACGGACGTTCCACGAACTGAAGGGCGGGCGCTCCAAGCTGTCGCCGGGCGAAGCGGCTCCGATCTCGCTTCGCAGCTTCTTCGATAACGGCTATCTGATCCCGTGGGAAGAAGCGACGTACCGCTGGTCCGTCGATGGGAACGCAGTCTCCCTAAGCGACAAGCTGCGGCCCGACGGTACCGTCGTCGCGAACGAGAAGACGTTGGTCGGCGTTCGGAACGGTAGCGCGAAGGTGTCCGTCACGATCGAATACAACGGCAAGTCGGAGACGTTCGAGCGTCTAATCGTCGTGACGCCGAACCCGTAAACCGCACCGACAGAGCACGACCAAATTCTTATTAAAGGGTGATCGCGAATGCAACGAAACATGACAAAACCGTTCAAATTAGGCCGCGCCGCTTCGGCGCTGCTGCTCGCGTCGGCGCTGGGCGTCTCGGCTTGCTCCGACGCGACCTCGTCGAAGGAAACCGTGGAAATTCAATTTTGGAACCCGTTCACGGGCGACACCGCGGCGGTCGTCGACGACATCGTGGAGAAGTACAATGCGAGCCAGACGAACATATCCGTCAAGTCGCTCAGCAATCAAGACCCGCAGAAGCAATTGACGGCAATATCCGGCGGCAACGCGCCGGACTTGGTCATTACGTACTGGAACAACGTCGGCCCTTGGTCCGAAGCGGGAGCCGTGCAAAACCTGGAAGCTCTCGTGCAGTCTTCGGATTTCGACGCGTCTCGGATCATTCCGGCCGCGCTCGACCGCATGAAGGTGGACGGGGAAATTCACGGCTTCCCGATCTCCATGAGCATGGCCAACAAGCTGTTCTACAATAAGAAGGCGTTCGCCGACGCCGGTCTCGCGGCGGCGCCGGAGACGCTGGAGCAGATGTTCGAGTACGCGAAGCGGCTCACGAAGAAGGACGACGCCGGCAACATCACGCAGATCGGATTCATTCCGGACTATCCGTGGATCGACAACGTCTTCTGGCCGATTATCTTCGGCGGCTCTTGGGACGACGGCAACGGGAAGCTGACCGCGAACCAGAAGGCCAACGTCGACTCGATCGCGTACCAGGCGTTGTATTATCAGGAATTCGGCGTGGATGGCATCAATAAATTCAAGTCCGGCATGGGACAGATGAATACGCCGCAAGATCCGATCATCACCGGCGATTTGGCGATGATGATCGGTTGGGAGAACTGGTACAACGACAAGCGCGGCGAGAACGGCGAAATCGGCGTCGCTCCGTTCCCGTATCCGGAAGCTCGGCCGGAGTTGAAACAGTCCGGCATGGTCAGTCCGGTGGCGATGTTCATTCCGGCGAAGTCGAAGCACCAAGAGGAAGCATGGGAATTCATGCAATACCTGCTGTCCGAGGAGGTGCAGATCGAGTATGCGATCCGAAACAAGACGATTCCGGTGCTGCTCGGCGCGCTGGACAATCCGGAACTGACGGAGAACGAGTCGACGGCGTCGCTGAAGGAATTTTTCGAAAGCGCGAAGAGCCCGAACCTGAACGGCTTCCCGAACAGCATCTATATTAACGAATACTTGCAAGCGTTGAACGAGGAGACGGAGAAGGCGATCAAAGGGCAAATCTCGGCCCAAGAAGCGATGGATGCGGTCGTCGCGAAGATGCAGCCGAAGGCGGACGCCGCGAAGAAATAAAAGAGCGGGCGGCAGCGGAAACGGACGGGCGGCTGCTCGCCGTTTCCGCTCGGTCCGCAAGGATAGGGAGGTGACGACGATGACCGGCAATGCCATCGGGATCCGAAAGCGCGAACGGAAGCGGCTCCTCGTCGGATTGTGCTTTATCAGCCCTTGGCTGATCGGATTGATTCTTTTTCAACTGTACCCGATATTGTCTTCTTTCTATTACAGCATGACGAATTTCAACCTGTTCCAGCCGCCCGAGTGGGTCGGATTCGGCAATTACGCGGAGATGGTTCGGGACGAGAAGGTATGGCTTTCCCTGTACAATACGTTGTTCATGGCCGTCTTCGGCCTGTTTCCCCACCTGGCGTTCGCTCTCGCGATCGCGCTGCTGCTGAACAAGAACGTTCGCGGGCAGTCCGTCTACCGGACGATCTACTTCCTGCCGACGCTGGTGCCGACGGTCGCGGCGACGCTGCTATGGATGTGGCTGTTGAACGCCCAATACGGGCTGATCAACGAGCTGCTGGGCCGAATCGGGCTGCCGCAGCCGGTCTGGCTGCTCGATCCGCTGTGGACGAAGCCGTCGCTGATCATGATGGGCTTCTGGGGAACGGGGACGACGACGATCATGTATTTGGCCGCGCTGCAAGAGGTTCCCAAGCTCTATTACGAAGCGGCGGAAATCGACGGCGCCAACGCCTGGCATAAATTCCGGCATATTACGCTGCCCGCGATTTCCCCGATGACGCTGTTCCATGTCATTATGGGGCTGATCGGCGCGCTGCAGCTGTTCACGCAAGGCTATGTCTTTACCGAAGGGAACGGGCAAGCGATGGGAGGACCCGAGAATTCGCTGCTCTTCTTCGCCATCTATTTGTACCAAACCGCGTTTTCCTTCTTGAAAATGGGGTATGCCTCCGCGATGGCGTGGCTGCTGTTCCTCCTCGTCTTCCTGCTGACGGTCGTCGTGTTCAAGACGTCGGCGAGATGGGTGTACTACGGAGGTGAACGCTGATGGCCGGAACCCGCGCCGAACGGCCGAAGCCGTTCGCCCATGCGATGCTTGTCCTGATCGGCGTCCTATTTTTGATGCCCTTCGTCTGGCTGCTGATCACGTCGCTGAAGACGGACGAAGAAATTTTCGTCGTCCCCGTCCGGTGGTGGCCGAGCGAACTGCAATGGACCAATTACGTCGAGGCCATTCAAGCGATCCCGTTCTTCCTTTACACGTTCAACACGGTTTGGATCGCGGCGTTATGCGTCGCGGGCGTCGCGGCGATCGCTCCGCTCGTCGCCTACGGCTTCGCAAGAATCGACTTCAAGGGCCGGAACCTATTGTTTTTAATTATGATGAGCACGTTGATGCTTCCGTTCCAAGTGACGATGATTCCGATTTACGTAAGCTTTAATAAGGTGAACCTTGTGGATTCGTATTGGCCGATCGTGCTGTCCTCGTGGTTCGGGACGGGGATGGCGTACTATATTTTCTTAATGAGGCAATTTTTCATGGGCATCCCGTACGAGCTGACCGAATCGGCCAAAATCGACGGGGCGTCGGAGTTTCGAATTTTCGCCGGAATCATGCTTCCGCTTTCGAAACCCGCGATCTTGACCGTGGGGCTGTTCACCTTCCTCGGCGCCTGGGGGGACTTCCAAGGACCGTTGATTTACTTGAACGACCCGGACAAGTGGACGCTCTCGATCGGCCTGAAGCAGTATATTCGCGAAAATACGGTCGCTTGGGGCCAGCTGATGGCGGCCTCCACCTTGTTCACGCTGCCGATCGTCGTTCTGTACTTCTTCGTGCAGAAGAAGTTCATCGAGGGCATCTCGATCACGGGCATGAAGTAAATGAGATTCAGGCGGGAGGTGTAGCCGATGCAAAACAGAAACGTAGCGATCATCACCGCGGAATCCAGCGATTTGTCGGAATTGATGCTGGCCTTCGATCCGGCGGCGACGCTCATCAAGCCGGGGGAGGTATCCCGGTACGACTTGGATCGCTTCGAAGCGATCGCTCTGCTGGGAGGCGTCTCGGAGAAACCGCTGCTGCTCGCCCCGGAAGAGAGAATTCTGGTGGAGAAAGAAATTCGGAAGGGCAAGCGCGTGTTCGCCGAATACGCGGCCAGTATCGGCCACATGTATGCGTCTCCGCCGCAGAGCACGCGGTTCGAGCGCTTGGTCTATTGCGCGGAGAGCCCCGGCATAGACGGATTGTCCTTAGGCGACGTGTTGGACGATCAGAGCGGCATGCGGATCAAGCCTCACGATATCGCGTGCTCGCACGGGAGACCGATCCTAACGTTCGCCTCGGTGAACGTCCACGGCTCCGCGGAAGTGACCGACGAGATGCTCGGCCGCATATCCGATCGGGCGCTGTGGTTCGAGGAGCCGGATCGGCTTCTGGTCTGTTCGTTCCGCTTATGCCGGTTCCGCAAGGCGAGGTTCGCGCCGCATCGAAAGGTCGCCGCGTTGATCTCGTACATCCTCGGATGGTTGTTTCGCGCGAAGGTCGACTTGGGGCCGATGCGCGCGGCTTATTCCTTCGTTCATGCGGACGGCGGCTCGGCGACGCTCGAGAGCAGAATCGCGCACAGCGTCGAGCGGGCGATGGCGTGGTTCGAAAAGTCGGGCGTGCTGCGCGACGAAGGCCGCGGCGGCGTGTGGGAGGGCATGGGGACGGAAATCGCGCCGGACGGGACGCAACGCGTCAGCGCGATCCGCCGCGTCGACTGCATCGGCGAAGCGGCCTTGCCGTACTTCCTGCACTATCTGCACGCCTCGAACGAGCGGGATTTGCTTGTTTCCGAGCGGCTTCACGATTACGTGTTCGATTATTTTCTGAATAAGGAACCGGGCGAGCTGTACGGCATGATGCGTTGGACGGAGGAAGCGTGGGGCGTCTGTTATCAGGACGATGTCGCGCGCGCGCTCATCCCGCATCTGCTGAAGTGCTTATACACCGGCTCCCGGTATCGGCTGAACGAGGCGGCGGACGCGCTTCGCTTCCTAGTCAAGACGACGGGAACCGACGGGACGCGGGTGTTCCGGACCGACAACCTCGCGCTTACCGAGGAGAAGCTTAGGGCGCTGCGAAGCGAGCCGGGACGGCTGCCTTCGGCGCACTACAACGGGTACTATTGGGCGGCTCTGTTTTTGGCTTACAAGCTTACGGGGGAGCGAACCTTCCTCGAGACCGGCGTGCGCGGCATGGAGACGCTGCTGGCCGTGTACCCGGATACCGTTCGAGAGCAGAGCCAGACGCAAGAATATTGCCGGCTCATTCTCCCGCTGGCCTGGATGTACTGGGCGACGGGGGAGGAACGGCACAAGGATTGGTTGTACCGGGTCGCGGAGGACCTGCAGTCGTTCAAGCATCCGTCCGGCGCCTACCTTGAATGGGACGAGGGATATCAAGCCGCGATGCGGCACGGGATGGGCGAGGGGGAGAGCTCCTTGCTGACCAAGAACGGCGATCCGGTCGCCGATCTGCTCTACTCGAACAATTGGCTGCCGATCGCGTATATGCAGGCGTACTTCGTCACGAAGGACGAGCGGTTTTTGCGCCGGTGGGAGGAGCATGCTGCCTTCCTCTCGTCCGCGCAGCTCGCCGGCGATAATCCGCAGATCGACGGGGCTTGGGCGCGGGCGTTCGACGTCGAGCTGCACGAAGTGTACGGCAATCCGGCGGACGCCGGCTGGGGACCGTGGGCGATCGAATCGGGGTGGACCGTGGCGGAGATCGCCTCCGGCTTGTTGATGGGTCTCCTGAAGCATCGGCTGCGGCCCGCTTACGAGTGAAGAAGAGCAAACAACATAGGGGATGTCTTCGAGTAGCGAACTACGTGAACTACGCGAGGACCGCCCTTTTTTTTTTGCAAAAAAATAGACCGCCCATTAAGGCGGTCATCCCATCGCATCGCGTCAGGCGGACGCTTGCTTCGCGTCTTGCCCTTTGTCCTTGCCGTGGTGCTTCTCCTTCTCCTTCGTCGGGCGGAGCTCGCCGCCCCGCGGCAAGTCCATGGCGCACTCGCCCTTGAAGACGGCGCCCTCGGAGACGTGCAGCGAACCCGCGTTGATGTTGCCGAGGACGCGCCCCTTGCTGGTGATCGTCATCTTGCCCTTCGCGATGACGCTGCCCTCGATCGTCCCGGCGTTGAATACGCTGCGGGCGGCGATGATGGAGCGTACGATGCCTTTCTCCCCGATGGTGACGTCACCCGAGCATTCGATGTCGCCGACGACGCTTCCTTCGATGCGCAGACTCGCCGTGGTCACGATCTTGCCCTCGACGATCGTGCCTTCGCCGATGAACGTGTCGGTGACGCTTACGTTGCCCGACGATGATTTGCGTTTGCCGAACATGGCCCGTCAACCCCTCTCCTGCGGATGGTCAGTCCACATCTACTATATGAGAGAGAGGGATCGTTTAGACGCGAATCGCTAGACGTTCGCGCCGGCTGCTTCGACGAAACGCGTGCGCGCTTCCTTATAACAGCGGCGGCATACCGGCAGATAGCTTTCGTTGCCGCCGATCTGAATTTGTTCGCCGTGGAAGACGGGGATGCCGTCTTTGTACCGCATGTTCATCAGCGCCTTCCGATTGCAGTACCAGCAGATCGTCTTAATCTCCTCGATCTTGTCGGCCCAAGAGAAGAGCGCCGTGCTGCCCGGGAACAGACGTCCCATGAAGTCGGCGCGCAGGCCGTAGCATAAGACGGGGATCTTCAACCGATCCACGATTTCGGTGAGCTGGAGCACTTGCGCCTCGGACAAAAACTGCGCTTCGTCCACGATGACGCAATCGGGCATCGCTTCGCAGGTCAACGCGACCATATCCGTGTCGTCGCCGACGATCGTCGCTTCCTTATGCAGTCCGATGCGGGATGTGACGACGCCCGTGCCGTACCGGGAGTCGATCGACGGAGTGAAGAGGAGCACGGACTTGCCTTGTTCCTCGTAATTGTGGGCCACGCGCAGCACTTCGATCGATTTGCCGCTGTTCATCGTGCCGTATCGGTAATACAATTGTGCCATGAGTGACTTCCTTTCGTCGCCTTCGCGCAAGTCTATTAATTATATCAAATAATTTCGAACAGAGGAGTTTTTACAGAAAATGTCCCGCGAACGAGAGCTTATCGAACGCACGCATCAAGCGTTGGGCCGCCCGGTCACGCGCTCGTCTTTAGTCGAAGATTTCCGTCGCCTCGGCGTCGAAGAGGGCATGACGCTCCTCGTCCATTCCGCGATGTCGACGGTCGGTTGGGTGGCCGGAGGCGCGCAGGCCGTCATCGAGGCGCTGCAGGGCGCGGTCGGCGAGACGGGCACGCTCGTCATGCCGACCCATACCGGCAATTTGTCCGACCCGTCCCGTTGGCAAAATCCGCCCGCCCCCGAGTCGTGGTGGGAGGCGATCCGCGCGGAGACGCCCGCCTTCGATCCGGACGTTACCCCGGTATACGGCATGGGCGTCATCCCGGAGACGTTCCGCCGGATGCCCGGCGTCCGCCGGAGCCGTCACCCGCAGTTATCGTTCGCCGCATGGGGATCGAAGGCGGAGGCGGTGCTCGCCGGCCACGGCGAGGACCCGGACCGCTTGGCCGAGCCGCTCGGGGACGCATCGCCGATCGGGCGGGTGTACGAGCTCGGCGGGTACGTGCTGCTGCTCGGCGTCGGCTACGAGAACAATACGTCGCTGCACCTGGCGGAATACCGGGCGAAGTACGGTCCGAAGGCCGTCGAAACGTGCCAAGCGCCCGTCCTCGCGAACGGCGAACGCCGCTGGGTCCGGTACGTCGACCTGGCGTTCGACACGGACGACTTTCCTCGCATCGGCGCGGAGTTCGAGCTCGACGCGGGGCTCGTCCGCATCGGCCGGGCGGGCATGGCGCCGGCGCGCCTTATGCCGCAGCGGCCGCTCGTCGATTACGCGACGAGCTGGATGGAGCGCCATCGGGGCGAAAATCCGGCGCCGAGCGCGTAACCTTTTTTCCTTCCTTGACGTCTTTAATAATTGGCAGGGTTTACCGATATTATAGGTAACCATTAACCAGCTAAAGAGAGAAGCAGGAGGAGAAACCGAGAGATGCCGTTCGTTCCAGCTCGACGCAGCAATCTATTCATTGCGCTGCTATTACTTATTACGTTGGTATCTGGGGTTCTCGCCCCCCCGGCGAATGCCGCCGAAGTCGTGACGGCTTTGGAAATCGAGAACGACGACGAGGTGCACTTGTACGTCGATCATGACACCGCGCAGCTGAAGGCGCTCGCGACGCTCGAAGGCGTCGCGACGAAGAAGGACGTCACGGCGACGGCGGTCTGGGCGACGACGAGCGCGACGATCGTCAAGGTAGACAAGGGGAAGCTGACGCCGGTAGGCGCCGGCTCCGCCAAGGTGACGGCGAAATACGAAGGCAAGACGGTGGCCGTGAACGTGAAGGTCGACTTCTTGTACGACGCCGTTCGGCTGAGCGCGGACGGAACGGTCGCCGTCGAGCTGCAGGATCAGCCGCTCAGCCTGACGGCGAGCGCGGTCGAAAGCGACGGTACGTTGTTCGACGTGACGACCGCGGCGGTCTGGTCGTCCAGCGACCAGGCGGTGGCGACGGTCGACGACGGCAAGGTGCAGCTGCTGAAGAAGGGCACGACGACGATCACGGCGAAATACAAGGGCCGCAGCGACTCCGTTACGTACACGGTCGCTTCGCCGTATAAGGCGCTGAACCTTGAGTACGATGGCGAATACGAGTTTACGGTCGGACAAGCTCCCGCCCAGTTGGACGCGATCGCCACGCTGACGAACGATCTGAGCGAGAGGGTGAACGATAAGGCCGTCTGGTCGTCCTCGAATTCGGCGGTCGTCTCCGTCGACGACGGGAAGCTGACGTTCAAGGGAGCGGGGGTCGCCGAGATTCAGGCGTCGCGTTACGGGTTGACCGCCAAGGTCAACGTCGTGGTGCGCCTGCCGTACCAAGCGTTGATGCTGACGCCGTCGAAGCCGGTTCATATGTTCCTCTCGGACGAGCCGGTGCAGGTGGAAGCTCATGTCGCGAACGACTTCGACACGAAGCTCGAAGTGACCGGCGAAGCGGAATGGACGACGTCGAATCCGCTCGTCGTTTCCGTCGACGACGGCCGGTTGAAGCCAAGAGGCGCCGGCGCTGCGGAAGTCGTCGCGACGTATAAGGGGCTGCAGAAGAAGATCGACGTGACGGTCATGCCGGTCGTGAACGGGCTGCATCTCGATGAAACCGAGATGACGCTGTTCAAGGGCGAAGTCGCGGCGCTGCCCGACGTCTACGGCGAAGACTTGAACGGCACGGAATATTCGTTCGCGGACATCGCCGAGTGGACGTCAAGCGACGAGGCCGTCGTCGTCGTCGAGAACGGCAAGCTGAAGGCGAAGAAGCCGGGCGTCGCGACCGTCTCCATGACGATTCGCGGGGAGACGGACGCGCTGGAGGTGACGGTGCGGGAGAAGGCGCTCGCGCTGCTGCCGCAGACGTCCGCGTACTCGCTCGTCAGAGGCGAGACGACGTCGCTGCCGAAGGTGACGGCGCTGCTCGAGGACGGAACGGAGCTCGATATTTCGGGGGCTATCGAATGGACGACGTCCTCGCCGAACTTGCTGGTCGCGGGAACGACGATGAAGGCGCTGCTGAACTCGAAGGTGACGCTGACGGGATCGTACTTGAACAAGAAGGTTACGATTCCGGTGACGATCGAGGACAAGATGACGAACGTCGTCGTCGAACCGACGGCGGTGACGCTGAACCCGAAGCGCAGCCAGACGATCAAGGTGACCGGCAAGGATTCGACGGGCAAGACGGTGACGTTGACCCGCAGCATCGTCTGGACGTCTTCGAATCCGGCGGCCGCGACCGTGAGCGGCTCGACCGTTCGCGGCGTCGCGGAGGGAGCCGCGACGTTGACCGCGACGTACCAAGGGCAGTCGCTCGCCGTCAGCGTGGCGGTCGAGCCGCGGCTCGAGAAGGTCGTCCTCTCCGAGAAGTCCGCGAAGCTCGCGGTCGGCGGATCGACGACGTTCGCGTTGACCGCGTATTACGACAACGGCGCGACGAAGGACGTCACGCATCTGGCGACGTGGACGTCGTCCAACGTCTCGGTCGCGTCCGTCGCGTCCGGCAAGGCGACGGGCCTTAAGAAGGGCAGCGTCTCCGTGAAGGCGAAATTCGACAACAAGACGGCGACCGCGCGCGTAACGGTCTCCCAATAGAGCGATCCGGAATCCCGGCGTCTTGCGACGTCGGGATTTTCCTTTTTCCCGGGCGAGCGCCCTTGACAGAATCAACTGTAATTAATAAAATAACAGTAGTAAGACGCCGACGACAAGACGAGGAGACATGGAACGATGAACAGCGAATTCACGATCGCGGTACACAGTCTCGTCTTCCTTGCGTACACGCCGGACCATATGGCGACGAGCGAGAAGCTCGCGTGCAACGTCGCGACGCATCCCGCGAGGGTGCGCAAGGTGATGGGCTGCCTGCGCAACCGGGGATACGTCGTCACGAAGGAAGGTCTCGGCGGAGGATATTCGCTCGACTGCGATCCGGATGCCGTCACGTTGGCCGAGATTTATCGGGTCATGTGTCCGGGCTCGCTGAAGCCGTCATGGACCTCGGGCAACCCCGAGGAGAAGTGTATGGTCGCGGGCAACATGCAATGCGTCATGGATCGGATTTTCGCGGACGCGGAGCGGCACTTGGAGGCTTACTTCGAGGGGCTGACGATCGGCGACGTGCTAAGGTCGATCCGGGATTCGCAGAAGACGAAGGGATAGGACGGAATGGGGATGCGACTTCTTGCGGAAGACGGCGCCCTTTTCCGAGATAACTGTCACAGGTTTGGTTACAAATTAGATTCATGCGAGGAGGAAGAGACATGTCGGAGCAGCTTAAGCAAGCGAGACTGGCGGAGGGCGATTGGGTCGCGGGGACGTCGGTGAACGACGAACGGATCCGGGGGTATGTACGCAGCTGCGACCCGTTGGACGGAATCGTAACGGTCGCCGTCGTCGAGTCGGATCGCGCGGAGTCGGTCGGGAAGACGGTGTATGCGAAGGAGGCGCAGCTGAAGCGGCTGCCGGACGACGTGGCGTCCGACCCCGAAGCGCTGCGCGAGCTGATCGACCTGGCGCTGTCGGCGCGGGACGAGGCTTGGTTTTACGAGCTGACGGCGGAGCTGATCGCGCTGACGGCGGTGCGAGGGATGTCCGCGGCGCCGGCGTAAAGACGGCGAACCGCGTTAATTATATACATTATCTATAGGGTAGGAGGGTTTTCTATGTCGTTGCAACAAGTGACGGATCAAACCTGGGGCGAGGTCGTCGGTCGAGACGGATTGGTATTGGTGGATTTCTGGGCGCCTTGGTGCGGACCGTGCCGGATGATCGCCCCGGTGCTCGAAGAAATGGCCGCGGAGGCGGGCGACAAGCTGACCGTCGCGAAGCTGAACGTGGACGATAATCCGGAGTCGGCCGCGGCGAACGGCGTCATGAGCATTCCGACGCTGAAGCTGTTCAAGAACGGCGTCGAGGTGGATATGATCGTAGGCTTCCGAGACAAGACGCAGCTGAAGCAGTGGGTCGAACAACATATCTAATAGAAACAAGAGAACAATAGAGACGAATTAGAGACGGATCAAGCGGAGAGGAATGGGAGAACTTATGGAACCGACTGTAATCGAAAAAGCCCCGCGCACGCCGGAGACGATCCGCGTGATGGAGGAACGGCATTCGGTGCGCGCATACGAGCCGGGAATCGCGATGCCGAGGGAGGACCTCGACGCGATTCTACGCGCGGCCGGGACGGCGCCGTCGTCGTGGAACCTGCAGCCGTGGAAGTTTCTCGCGATCGAGGACGCGGCGCTTCGCGAGAAGCTGCTGCCGATCGCGAACCATCAGCGGCAGGTCGTGGAGAGCTCGGCGGTCGTCGCCGTGCTCGGCGATCTGGAGGGGCACCGCAACGCGGAGCTCGTGTACGGCGAGCGCGTCAAGTCCGGCGCGATGAGCGCGGAGATCAAGGATACGCTCGTCGGGCAGGTGGAGCGCGCCTACGGGAGCGGCACGTTCGCCCGGGACGAGGCGTTCCTGAACGGCGGCTTCGCCGCGATGCAGCTCATGTTGGCCGCCAAGGCGCTCGGGTACGAGACGTGCCCGATGGGCGGGTTCCGCAAGGACGCGTTCATCGAGGCGTTCCGCGTTCCGGAGCGGTACGTTCCGTTGCTGCTGATCTCGATCGGCAAGCCGGCGAAGGCGGCGCACCCGTCGACGCGGTTTCCGTTGGAGGAGACGGTCGTGCGGGATACGTTTTAAGTTTGAGAGGAGGGGGGCGGAAGCCCTCCTTTTTTTGTGAACGCCTAGCTCTACCGCTGCCCGTCGGACACCGATTTTTGCGGTGGCTATTGCACCGCCGTGGTGCACTTTTCGCACCATACCGGTGCAATATGTGCACCACCGTGCAGCATTGCAGCCGTTCCGCCGAGCATGCGGACACCGATTCCGCGGCGGTTGCACCGCCGAGGTGCACTCTTCGCACCATACCGGTGCAATATGTGCACCACCGTGCAGCATTGCAGCCGTTCCGCCGAGCATGCGGACACCGATTCCGCGGCTATTGCACCGCCGTGGTGCACTTTTCGCACCATACCGGTGCAATATGTGCACTATCGTGCAGCATTGCAGCCGTTCCGCCGAGCATGCGGTCACCGATTCCGCGGCTATTGCACCGCCGTGGTACACTCTTCGCACCATATCGGTGCAATATGTGCACCGCCGTGCAACAGTGCAGCCGTTCCCCCGTGCCAACGGACACCGATTCCGCGGCTATTGCACCGCCGTGGTGCACTTTTCGCACCATACCGGTGCAATATGTGCACCACCGTGCAGCATTGCAGCCGTTCCGCCGTGCCAACGGACACCGATTCCGCGGCTATTGCACCGCCGTGGTGCACTCTTCACACCATGCCGGTGCAATATGTGCACCACCGTGCAGCATTGCAGCCGTTCCCCCGAGCCAACGGACACCATTTCCGCGGCTATTGCACCGCCGTGCAACAGTGCAGCCGTTCCCCCGTGCCAACGGACACCGATTCCGCGGCTATTGCACCGCCGTGGTACACTCTTCGCACCATACCGGTGCAATATGTGCACCACCGTGCAGCATTGCAGCCGTTCCCCCGAGCCAACGGACACCATTTCCGCGGCTATTGCACCGCCGTGGTGCACTCTTCGCACCATACCGGTGCAGTATGTGCACCACCGTGCAGCATTGCAGCCGTTCCGCCGAGCATGCGGATACCGATTTCGCGGCTATTGCACCGCCGTGGTGCACTTTTCGCACCATACCGGTGCAATATGTGCACCACCGTGCAGCATTGCAGCCGTTCCGCCGAGCATGCGGACACCGATTCCGCGGCGGTTGCACCGCCGTGGTGCACTCTTCGCACCATGCCGGTGCAACATGTGCACCGCCGTGCAACATTGCAGCCGTTCCGCCGCACCTCTGCGCCGCCGCCTCGACGCCCCCGCAGACCCGATCATCCGGCACGATCCGCCGCACCGCGCCGCGATTCCGTCGGCAATCGACGGCACGGTCGCGCGAACGACACACGAACCGTCAAGCCCGCCTTCCATAATCTTCAAATCCGGTCGAATTGACCATAAAAACCGCACATCCGATGTCGCCTCCGCCCCGAATTCGATCAATGTTCAAAAAATATTTAAGGCATCCGACAGCATCCGACAAAAGCATACAGGACCCGACGTTGTTCTTCGTTTACACAATTTATTGATATCTCTATACTTTGAAAAGTGGTCGAAGGAATACCTATATTTTTACATATATTTACATCCGGTGGAGATCAATTAATGGATAGTCTAGACGATTGCAGCGAAGAACGCCCCTACCCCTTCGGGCCGATCCACGAGTGGCTGCCCGACGTCAGCGTCGCGGAGAACGGACGGATGATCGTCGTCTCGCGAAGCATGAGGGAGTTATTCGGCTATGGGGATCGCGAGTTAATCGGCGAACGGATCGAACGTTTGTTCGGACCTGATTCCCTAGAACGCTTATCGGGTTCGGACGAACGACCCTTCCGCCTTCAGTCGAAGGCATACCGCAAAAATAAAACGACGATTCACGTCGATCTGCACGCGTCTACGGTTCACCGCGGCAACAGCGTATACCTCGTCATCCGCGCCATGGAGGACATCACGCCCCCGAAGGCGGAGGAGACGAGCGTCGCGATCATCGAGGAACGGTTCCGGTCGGCGTTTCATTTCGCGGCCGTCGGCATGGCGTTGGTGACCGTGCAGGGCGTCCTGCAGGAGATGAACTACGCGTTCTGCGAAATTATCGGACTTCCGGCGCAGGCGTCGGGAGAGTTGAATATCAAGTCGTTCTTGTACCCGGAAGACGTGGACAGCTATCTGGAAGGCTGCACGAGGCTCTTGATCGGCGAGACGCAGTCGTGCGAGATGGAGAAGCGATTCCTCCACGTCTCGGGCCGCCTCGTCTGGGGAGCGCTGTGCATCACGTTGGTTCGAGACGTCGACGGGCGCCCGCTGAACTATATCATTCAACTCCAAGACATTACGCAAAAGAAGGAAACGGAAGAGCTGCTCCGCAAATCCGACAAGCTAACCATCGTCGGTCAGCTGGCCGCCGGCGTCGCGCACGAAGTCCGCAATCCGTTGACCGTTCTGAAGGGCTTCGCCCAAATTCTGCGTTCGGGGGACAGGGGGAACCGCTACTTCGAGCTGATGCTCTCCGAGGTGGAGCGCATCGAATCGATCATCGGGGAGTTTCTGATGCTGGCCAAGCCCCAGATGGTGAAGTTCTACGAAGCGGACTTGAACGTGCTGACGAGCGAAGTCGCGAGCTTGATGGAGACGAAAGCGATCATGAGCGGCGTCCAAATCCACATGCGGCAGCCGTCCGGTCCGAATCCGATTTTGTGCGACGCGAACCAGATCAAGCAGATGCTGGTGAACCTGATGCAGAACGCGATCGAATCGATGACGAACGGCGGCCGGCTGCGCGTCGGGCTGGCCCGGAAGGACCCGTCCGCCGTGACGCTGACCGTGGAAGACGACGGGTGCGGCATTCCCGAGGATCGGCTGTCGAAGCTCGGGGAGCCGTTCTACTCCAGCAAGGAGAAGGGGACGGGGCTCGGCCTTATGATCAGCTATCAGATCATTCAGAAGCACCGCGGCCGCGTGAAAGTAACGAGCAGAGTGAATGAAGGCACGACCTTCGAGATCGTGTTTCCGATATCCGAAAAATCAACGTTACTGGAGGTTCGTCAACCATGAATGAGAAGAAGACGCTGCTGTCGCCGCCCACGTATTCGAGAATCGCGCAGAACGAAGCGCCGCCGAGAGAGGCGAAGGAGTCCCGGATCGAACCGGCGGACGGCATCGACTCTGCGGCGGGCAAGCGGCTGCAGGAGCAGCGGCAGCGGGCGAGGACGTTCGCGAAATACCAGCAGCTGTCGGAACGGCTGGCCGCGGCGTCGCAGCAGCTGTCCGCAGGCGTCGAGGAATCGCAGTCGGCGATGCAAGAGCTGCGCCAAGCGATGGAGCAGCTCGTGACGGGCGCGGAAGAATCGAGCGCCGCATGCGAGGAAAGCTCGGCCTCCATTACGAAGATCATGGATAATATGAACGCGATCTCCCATAACGTGACGCTGTCGATGAACCGGAGCTTAACGATTCAGCAGATCGTCGCGGGTTCGTCCTCCGACATTCATCGGCTCGTCGAAGGCGTAACGCTCTCCGCGGCCAAGAGCTCCGATTCGGCGCGCGCGATCGGCCGGCTGGAGCGGCAGGCGCAGGAGATCGGCGACATTATCGGCACGGTCGTACATCTGGCGGACCAGACGAATTTGCTCGCGCTGAACGCGGCGATCGAAGCGGCGCGAGCCGGGGAGCACGGCGCAGGCTTCGCGATCGTGGCGGACGAGGTGCGCGCGCTGGCGGAAGTGTCCGAGAAGTCCGCGAACGATATTCGGGGACTCGTCGCGAACATTCAAACGGAGGTCGCTCCGATCGCGGCGTCGATCAAGGAGGCGGAACGCGTCGCGCTGCAGGAGGCGGACAACGGCCGCGGCGTCATCCGATCGCTGGCGACCGTGAGCGGGAAGATCGAACTGTTCGTTCAGAGCGTGAAGGAAATGAACGGGGAATCGCTCGTCCTGCGGACCGGCATTCGCGATTTCGAAAACGGGGCGAGGGTCATCGCGCAAGCGTCCGAGGAGCAGGCGACGGGCGCCGCTCAAGCGCTCCAGGCGATTCTTCAGCAATCGAGGGCGCTGCAGGACATCAATCACAGCGCCCTGGAGCTTTCGGATCTGACGGAGGATTTGCGTTCGAGCAAGAACGTGGCGCGTTCGGCCGAGACGTTGGCCGCGGCGGCGGAGGAGCTGTCCGCCTCGATCACGGAAGCGGGACAGTCGGCGCAGCAGATCATGTACGCGATCAACGGCATGGACCGGAGCTCGGAGATGCAGTCCGTGGCGACGGAGCAATCCGCGGCGGCGGTCACGCAGCTCGAGCAGATGACGAAGAAGGTGGCCGGCCTCGCCGCGTCGTCCGAGACGTATCTCGCCGAGGTGGCGAGCCTGTACGACGCGGGGAAGCGGCAAACCGACGCCATGATCGAAAATATCGCGGAAGGCCTCCAGGCTATGGAGGACAATCTGGACAAGCTGGTTCGCCTCGACGGTCAATTCCGCAGCATCGACAAGATCGTGAACGCGATCGACCGCGTCGGCATCCAGACGAATATGCTGGCGGTCAACGGCGCGATCGAAGCGGCCGGCGCCGGGAAATTCGGCCGAGGCTTCGCCGTCGTGGCGGCGGACATTCGTTCGCTGGCCGTCGAGACGGCGGGCCATGCGGAGAACATCAAGGACCTCATCCGCGATACGCAGTCGCAGGTGTCGACCGTGCTGCGGGAGCTGCAAGTGTCCAAGGAGACGACGAAGGCCGAGGTCGAAAAGGCGAAGCGCATCTTGACCGATTCGCTCCGCATCGAAGAGGATTTGCGCCATATGCAGAACATGATCGCCGATAACGCGGGACGTTTGAACGAGATGGAATTCGCCATCAACGAATCCAAGCGGGCGGTCGATCAGATCGCGGTCACGTCCGCGGAATCCGCGGCGGCGAGCAAGCAGGCGGCGCACGCCGGGCAAGAGCAAAACATCGGCATTAACGAGCTGGCTCGGGCGATCGAGGAAATCGCGAGCATGGCGGACGATATCTACTTGTAACGCGTCGGAAAGAAGGGGTAAGCCATGATGGAGACGACATCGGTCAGACAGCTCGTGACGTTCGCGTTGGACGGAGACGTCTATGCGGTCGGCATCGAATCGGTTGCATTCGTCGTCGCCGCGGGCGCCGCGACGCGGGTGCCTCTCGCCGACTCGTTCATCGACGGGCTCGCGAACGTTCGCGGCGCGCTTATGCCCGTCGTGGACGGCGTCCGCTGGGCGAGCGGGGCGCCCCGCGCCCATGGGGCGGCGGGCAAGATCGTCGTGCTGCGGCAGCGGACGAGCGACGTCGGCCTCGCGGTCGACCGCATGCTGGGCGTCGCCGAGGCGCGCGAGCGGGAGATCGCTCCGCTGTCGTCGGGGGAAGCCGACATCTATGAAGGATTATATATGCGGGAGGATACGGCGGTCCGCATCTTCCGCGTGCAGGCTCTATTCGACGCGCTGAAGTCGCGCAAGCCCGCCGTCGCCGAGTCGGCGTCATTGGCGCCGAGCGTACGCGCGCTCCGGTCCGGCGAGCGGGACGACGAAGCGGCGCCGCAACAACGCCGGATGCTCCGTTTCGAGACGAACGGGGAACAGTACGGACTCGACATGGGCGGAGTGCGCGACATTCTGCCGATGCCGGAGAAGATCGTCGGCGTGCAGGGGCTGCCGTCGTATGCGATGGGCACGGGCGTATATCGGAACGGGACGGCGATGCCGATCGTTCATCTCGGCGCGCTGCTGCTCGGCGGCGCCGCCTCGAAGCCGCGGCGCGTCGTCTGCGCCGAGGTCGCGACGCCGAACGGCCGGGAGATCGTCGGTCTTGCCGTCGACTGGGTGCACGACCTGCAGGCGCCGCGGGAGGATGCCGCCGCTCGCTTCGCACCGTCTTTGGAATCGTACTCGGAGATGGTTCGGGGCGTGACGTACGCCTCGTCGGGGGCGCCGATGTTCGTCTTGGACGAGGAGCGGCTGCTCGGGGAGGGCGGCGCGGTAAGCCGGCTCCTGCCTTCGCAGGCGGTCCGCCGCGCGTCCGCCGCCGAATCGGCCGAGGAGGCGCCGGAGGGCGGCGCGTCGGACAACGGCCGCTTATACGTATTCTTCCAGGCGTGCGGTCAGGAATACGGCATGCCGGCCGGCGACGTCAAGGAGGTACGGCGGCTGACGCGGTTGACGCCGGTTCCGCACGCGCCGGCCGGCATCGTCGGCGTGGCGAACGTGCGCGGCCGCATCTTGACGGTCGTCGGCGCGCAGGCCGCGCTGGAGCTGGGCGGCGAGCGGGAGCGGACGGCGCATCTCATCGTCGCGGAGAAGGACGGCGCCGAGCGCGGCATCGCCGTGCCCCGGGTGACGCGGGTCGTCCGCATCCCGCCGGACCAAACCAAGCAAGGCTTCTACCATTGCAGCCGCGACCGGAAGCTCGTTCCGCTGGTCGCCCCGTCTGCGTTCCGGTAGCGGCATACATCTTAGCGAATCAGGATGGTATCTATGGGCAACCGAATTAAAGTGCTGATCGTGGACGATTCCGCCTTGATGCGGCAGCAGCTTACGCTTCTGTTGTCCAAGCATCCCTGCATCGAAGTGATCGGCTCGGCGCGGGATGGCAGAGAAGGGGTCGAAAAGGCGATCCGCCTACAGCCCGACGTCGTGACGATGGACATTCACATGCCGACGATGGACGGCATCACGGCGCTGCAGTACGTGATGGAAATCGCGCCGCGCCCCGTCATCATCTTGTCGGCGTATTCCCGCAAGGGGGCGCTCGTGACGTTCGAGGCGCTCGAGCTGGGCGCGTTCGACTACGTGACGAAGCCGGAGGTCATGGGCGCCGCCGAGATGCGGAAGACGGTCGACCTGCTCGTCGAGCGGATCGTCGCCGCCGCATCCGGCTCGAGCCGGACGCGCAAGCGCCCGGACGACGAGTACGCGGAGGAAGCGGAAGAGCGGGGGGAGCCGTTCCGGAAGGCGATCGTGATCGGCGCTTCCACGGGCGGTCCGAGAGCGGTGGAGGACGTCGTCCGCCATCTGCCGCCGGACTTGCCGGCGCCCGTCTTCCTCGTGCAGCATATGCCGCCGCTGTTTACGAGCTCGTTCGCGGAGCGGCTGAACGAGAAGTATCCGATCAAGACGGTGGAGGGCGCGCACCGGATGCCCGTCGAGCCGGGCACCGTGTACGTCGCGCCCGGAGGCAAGCATATGACGGTGGAGAAGGTGCTCGGCAAACGTCAATACCGCATCGCGGTCGGCGCCCTGCCGAAGGAGACGGTATTCAAGCCTTCCGTGGACGTGACGATGATGTCGCTGCTCGAGCGGCTCCCCGCGTCGAAGCTGATCGGGGTGCTGCTGACGGGCATCGGCTCGGACGGCGCGCAGGCGATGGTGGAAATCAAGAAGCGCGGCGGCTTCACGATCGCGGAAGCCGAAGAGACGGCGGTCGTATACGGCATGCCGCGGGCCGCGGCGGAGATGGGCGGCGCCAGCGTCGTCCTGCCGTACTCGCAGATCGGCAGGTTCATTGTGGGCGAGGTGATGAGGGATGGATCTTAAGCAATTTCGGTTTTACTGCCAGGCGGGCAACCTCGGCATGATTCGAGAGGTGCTGGCGGACTTGTCCGCGGCGAGTCGGGAGGAGTATTTGCGCAGCGTGCTTCAGCTGCCGCTTCGCTCCGACGTGCTGGAATACTTGGGCTCCGAGGTGACGCGCCTCTCCGGCGAGCAGGGTACGGCGATTCTTGTCGAGCTGTTATATTCCGAGGAGGCCGCCGCCCGCAATTTGGCGATCGAGCTGTTTCCGGCGTTCGGCATCGCCTCGCTGCGGGTGCTGCAATCGCATGCGTGCGACATGGACCCGGACGTTCGGCTGTTCGTCGTGCAGGCGATGCAGCATCTTCCATATAAGGACGAGGTCGTACGGACGCTCGCCAAGCAGCTTTCGGTGGAACGAGAACCGAACGTGCTGGTCGCCATCGTCGAGGCCATCGGGGATATGGGCGCGGGTCCGGCGGAAGCGGAGGCGATCGTCGGCGCGATGGAGGCGTACGATCATCCGTACGTTCGGTTCGTCGGCGAGCGGGCGCTGCTTCGACTCGGTTGGGGGCGGCCTGCCGCGGCCGGCGGGGAACGGCTATGAACGCGACCTTGTCGCTCGAACAGTTTCGTCGTCTGCGGGATTTCATCTATGAAAAGACGGGCATCTATTTTCCCGACAGCAAGCTGTACTTCATGGAACGGCGGCTGCACCAGCGAATGGAAGCGCTCGATATCTACGATCTCAATATGTATTATTCGATGCTTCGCTACGAGAATAACGGCGGAGAGCTGCAGGCGTTCATCGAGCTGCTGACGGTGAACGAAACGTACTTTTTCCGAGAGTTCAATCAACTGAAGTGCTTCGCCGAGGAAGTGCTGCCGGAGATCGTTCGGCGGGAGCGGGGACCGTTGACGTTCTGGTCGGCGGGCTGTTCGACGGGAGAAGAGGCGTATACGCTCGCCATCATTCTCAGCGAGATGCTCGGTCCGGAAAATCTGGCCCGCTGCAAAATCGTCGCCACGGACATCGACAACAAAGTGCTGGCGTTCGCGCGGAAGGGCTGCTACGGCGATCGCTCGACGCGGCATCTGCCGGCGCCGTATTTGGAACGGTATTTCGAAAAGGGCGGGTTCGAGCTCCGCGTGAAGGACGAATTGCGGAGCCTCGTGGAATTTCGGCGAATGAATTTAATCGATCCCGACGAGATGCGCGACATTCGGGATGTGGACGTCATTTTCTGTAGGAACGTATTGATTTATTTCGACGACCAGTCGAGGCGGCAAGTGGCGCTGGACTTCTACCAGTCTATCAAGGCGGGCGGTTACGTGTTCCTCGGACATTCGGAATCGATGAGCCGCATTACGTCGATCTTCCAGCTATGCAGATTCCAAAATGCAATCATCTATCAAAAACAGCCGGCGAGGTGAAGCGAGATGCGACGGGGGAAGGTATTGATCGTAGAGGACTCCGCGGCGACCCGGGACTACTACAAGGAATATTTGCAGCGGCGCGGCTTCGCGGTCGACGAGGCGTATAACGGCTTGGAAGCGTTGGAAAAGTTCGCCGTCGGACGATACGACGCCGCGATCGTGGACATTAACATGCCGAAGATGGACGGCTATCAGTTCATTCGGGAGCTGCGCGGCGGGGAACGCAGCTACACGATCCCGATCGCCGTCGTCTCGAGCGAGAGCAAGCCGTCCGACCAGCAGCTCGCGTATCAGGCCGGCGCCAACGCGTACCTCGTCAAGCCCGTGAAGCCGGATCGGCTCGAGGCGCTCATTCGGCTGTTCGGCATCGAACCGGAAGGAGCGAGCGTATGAGCGGGAATGGGAAGGCGTCGTTTTTGAGAGAGGCGGACGAGCTGTTGAACGCGATCGGCGATCATATTCTCGCGCTCGAGCGCCGGCCGGACGACAAGGAGAACGTCGACCACGTCTTTCGCGCGGCGCATACGTTGAAGGGCTCCGCGAACCTGTACGATTATAGCGGCATCGCGATCCTCACGCATCTGCTCGAGAGCGTGCTGGACGATCTGCGCAACGGGACGCGGGTCGCGGACGCGGCGCTGATCGATATATTGCTCGAGAGCTTCGATCAAGTGCGGTCGCTGGCGGAGCGCATTCGGGACGGGGAGGACGATCCGCAGTCGGAGCCGGAGCTGCTGCATCGGCTCGGGCGATTTCTGTCGATCCGGGATCGGGAGGAGCCTCGGGCGGCGTTGTTTTCCCAGCGGGCGACGGATTGGGCCGCGGCGGCGCGCGATTTCATGGAGGGGACGAAGGACGCGGACGCATTCGCGCACTTCCTGCCGACGCTCTCGGCCGCGGACGCCGCGGCGGCGCAGCTGACCCGGTACCAGGTTCGGCAGGCGAAGGCGGCCGCCGCGGAGCTCGCGGAGGCTTCGGCGCTGCGCTTCGACGATACGGAGCTGCCCGCGCTGCTGGAGAGCGCCGCGGCGAAGTTCGGCCGCATGTCCGAGAAGGCGCAAGGCCGGCCGGCGCTTCTCTTATTCATGCAGTTCGTCGTCGTTTGCACGCTGCTGGAGGCTTACGCTCGCAAAGCGGACGCGACCTCGCCGCATCCGCATTGGTGGTCCGACGTATGCGACGCGGTGCGCGACGGCGCCGAATCGTGGGCGAACGGGACGGCGCCGGAGCGGTTCTCCGACGTCGTGTTGGACGTCTGGGAGCTGTGCAAGCCGCGCGAGGCCGCGAAGCAAGAGTTCGGCACGCTGCTCGCGCCCGCGGCGTTCGAGAGCCCGTTCGAAGGCGAGGAGGAGGAGGGGCGACCGCCCGCTCCCCCGGGCGCGTCGAGCGCCGACGCTTTGTTCGAAGCGCCGCCGCGCCGCCGATCGGCGGCGGATGCTTCGCTCCCGGATCTTGCCCCGCCGGCCGGCAGGCTGGTCGTCGAGCAGCTGCATTTCTTGGCGCCTAAGGGCAGGCCAATGATCGAGCGCTGGGAGTTGGCCCGGGAGCTGCTTCGCCGGTGCGCCGAGGCGCTCGGGGACGACGGCTTGCTCGCGCTCGCCGCGATGCAGGCTCCGGATTTGACGGCGCTGAACGAACGAGCGAACCGGTATTTGGACGGGCCGGCGAAGGCGGAGAAGGGGGCGTCGGCTGCGGCTTCGACATCGCGCGCGGCGGGCGCCGCAGGGCGGTGGACGCCGGAGGAAGGCCGCGCGGGCAAGGAAGCCGCGGCCTCCGCTGCGGCGCGGCCGACCGCGGCTTCGTCGACGGCGCCGGGCACGGCGACCGCTTCGGCAACGGCTTCAGCAACGGTTACGGCTTCGGCTTCGGCTCCGGCTCCGGCTCCGGCGGACGCGGACCAAATCATCCGCGTGGAGACGGGGAAGGTCGAGCGGTTGATGGAGCTGATCGGCGAGCTCGCGGTGGCGCGGAACGCGTTCCCGTTCATGATCGGGAAGCTGCGCCAACCGAACGACGCCGCGGCCGTCGCGGCCGAGCTCAAGGAGAAGTACGCCGTGCTCGACCGGATTACGCGGGATTTGCAGGACGCGATCGTCGACATTCGCATGCTGCCGGTATCGTTCGTATTCAATAAATTTCATCGGTTCGTGAGGGATATGGCCCGCCAGTCCGGCAAGCGCATCCGGCTTGCGTTCGAAGGCGAAGAGACGACGCTGGATAAGACGCTGGTCGAAGCCATATCCGATCCGCTCATCCACCTGATCCGCAACGCCATCGATCACGGCATCGAGCCGTCGGAAGCGCGGGCGAGGGCCGGGAAGCCGACGGAAGGGCTGCTGCGCATCTCCGCGTTCCGCGAAGGGAACCGGGTCGTGCTCGAAGTGTACGACGACGGCGCCGGCGTGGATACGGACCGGATCGCCGACAAGCTGCGCGAGACGGGCGAATTGCCCGAGGACCGCATCGCCGCGATGACGCAACAGGAGCTGGTCGCGTACGTCTTCCGGACGGGCCTCTCTACGGCGGAGGAAGTGACGACGCTCTCGGGCCGGGGCGTCGGGATGGACGCCGTGAAGAAGGCGATCCATCGGCTGCAAGGGGATGTCGGCATCCGCAGCGAGCGGGGCGCGGGCACGACGGTTCGCATCGAATTGCCGCTCACGCTGTCGATGACGCATATTCTGCAAGTGTCCGTCGGCGGCAGCGCGTACGGCATTCCGCTCGAGCAGATCGAGGAGACGCTGCGCGTATCCGCGGGCGACGTTCGGACGATGCAGGGCGAGCCGGTCGTCATCCTGCGGGATACGGTCTACCCGGTCGTGGATTTGCGGACGTATTTATCGTTGCCGGAACCGGAAGACGGGACGGGAGCGGCTGCGGCCGCGAAGGCGGGAGACTCCTCCTCGTACCTCGTCATTCTCGGCAACGGCGTCGCGCTGCGCGTCGACGGACTCGCGGGGCAGCAGGAGGTCGTGGTGAAGCCGCCGGAGGATTGCTTCAAGCATCTTTCGTATTTGGCCGGGGCGTCGATCCTCGGCGACGGTACGGTGCTGTTGATTTTGAACGGCAACGCGATCCGCTTCGAGCCGCGCAAAGAGACGGTCGAAGCGACGGGATAACGGATTGCGCAGCGCCGCGATGCGGGAGGAGGAGCCTTCCGGTCGCGGCGCTGCGTTATTTTTGGGTGTTCCGGGTGGGTGGGTGTCTCTTTTTCTACTCCTTGTCCTCGGTTTCCCTTCGCTCAGCTTGGGCGTTCGCGAAACGTAACTGCAAAACTGCAGGTATTCCACCGGACATTAGCCGCTCCGAGCAAGATAACTGCAAAGATGCAGGCGTCTTGCCAGCATGTTCCGGAAATTGCTGAAAACAACTGCATTGTTGCAGGCATTCGGGCCAATTCGGTTGGTTTTTGAGAAAACAACTGCATTCGTGCAGTCCATTCGGCCAACGGCTACCCTTTCGCGCGGTCCCCGCATACCTTTACCGCCCCCACGACAAATGTAAGGTTGGACGGCACCATACAGACCTCCGCGGCGACCGATAGCCCCACGGCGACTTGGCACCTGACAGCTTGCCGCACAGCCCTCACACCAACTCAGAGCCCCGCAAAAACTCACAGCCCCCTCGGACCATCGCAGCCCCCACACCAATTCACAGCCCGGCAAAAACTCGATGCCTGACAGCGCCGCGCAGCACCTCGCAGCAACCGGGCACTTCGCAGCAACTCGGAACGTTTTCGCGGTCCTGGCTGAGCGAAGGGAAGTCGAGGAGAAGGAGCCGCGGAACAAAACAAAACCCCGCCGGTCGGCGAATGGCCGGACAGCGGGGCAAACTTAGGGAGCCGCGGCTTACAGCAGCCAAGAGAGCGGCACCATCAGCAGCGAGATGACGATGCCCGCGATGCCCATAGCCAGCCCGGAATAGCTGCCGGCCTCCTCGGAGTCGCGCAGCAGCCGCGACGTGCCGATGCCGTGCGCGGCGGTGCCGACGGCCAGGCCGAGCGGCACGTCGCCGTCGATGCGGAACAGGCGCAGCAGCGCGGGGCCGAACATGCTGCCGGCGATGCCGGTCAGCACGGTCAGCACGGCGGACAGCTCGCCGGGGCCGCCGAGGTAGCGGGCGAGCTCGATCGAGATCGCCGAGGTGGCCGACTTCGGCAGCGAGGCGATCAACAGGTCGCGGCTGCCCCCGAGCAGTGCGACGAGCAGCCAGGCGCTGCCGATGCCCGCCGCGCTGCCGACCGTCACGGAAGCGAGAATAAGCCCGAGCCGCCTCCGAATTTCGCTCCTCCGCTTGTACAGAGGGACGGCCAACGCGACGGTGGCGGGTCCGAGGAAGAAGGACAGCAGGTCGCCGCCTTCGGAATACGTCGCGTAAGGAATGTCCGCCGCCAGCAGCAGCGCCATCATGCCGCCCGACGTGACGATCAGCGGATGAAGCCAGGGCCGGCGGGCGTTCCAACGGAGCGACAAGACGTAGAGGCCGACGGTGACGGCGACGGCGAACACCGGCGTCGACGCCCATTCCCGAAGCGCGGTCATCGCGTTCCCCCCGGCCACAGCTTCGCCGTCAAGGCGGTCAGGACGATGACGATCGCAGGGCCGAGCAGCAGCGAAGCGACGATCGCGGCCCATTCCGCTTGGATGAGCGGAAGGAAGACGATCGTCCCGACGACGATCGGCGCGAAGAAGAGCATCATATGCTTCAGCAGGAAGGAAGCGGACGCTTCCACCCATTCGAGCTTCACCCATCCGAGGCCGAGCGCCGCCAGCAGCAGCAAGAGTCCGATGACGTTGCCGGGGAGCGGCACGCCGGCGAGCCGTTCGAGGGCGGTGCCCGCCAGGTGGAACAGGAGAAGGATCGCGATACCGCGCATGTCGAGCGTTGCCTCCTAGTTACGTAACAAGTTGCCTTATATTGTATCAAGGAAGCTTAGAAGCGTAAACGCATATGGACAAGGGCGTACTTATCCTCGAAGCCGGCCGACGCGAGCGCGGCGCGCAGCGCCGGCTGAGACGCCGGAGCGGCGAAGACGGTCCGGCGACGAGTCGAGCCGGCCGCGTCGCCCCCGGAGAAGACGGCGCCGAGCAGGCGACGCGTCGCGCCGGCGGCCGCTTCGTCGGACAGCGCAGGGTCGACGGCGCATTGCAGCAGCGTCGTCGCCGCCGGCGAGCGCCGCCGAAGCGCATATCCGACGGGGCGCCCGGC
Organism: Paenibacillus antri; assembly: GCF_005765165.1. Lineage (NCBI taxonomy): Bacteria > Bacillati > Bacillota > Bacilli > Caryophanales > Paenibacillaceae > Paenibacillus > Paenibacillus antri. The sequence continues at coordinate 140,221 of NZ_VCIW01000021.1, forward strand.
GGCGTCCTCGGCGACGAGCGCTTCGCCCGTCTTCGCCGATTGGCGCATCGTCTGCCACGGCGGCGTCTCCGGCGCGAACCGCAGCCCTTCGAGCGCCGATGGGGGACGCCGCTCGATTCGGTAGGTCGACCCGGAGGGGATCTCGGCCGAATCGAGGCCGAAATCGACCGCCCCCGCCGCCTCCATCCCGTGCAGCGTATCGAATCGCTCGTAGCCGAACCGGCGGTACAATCGCTGAGCGCCTTCGTTCTGGACGAACGCCTCGAGCAGCGCGGCGGCGACGCCTTGCTCCCGGTACGTCTCCATCGCCTTCTCCAGAAGAGCGGCTCCCACTCCGCGTCCGCGGAAGTCGGGATGCACCGCGGTTCCGCCGTTCCAGGCGATCCGCTCGCCGTCGACCGTCCGCACGGCGTTCAGCAGAAACCCGATCGGCGCCTCGCGCCCGTCCGCGAACGCGAGGAAGGACAGCTCGGGATGCAGGTCTTCGTTGCCGAGCTTCGCGGCGGCGAAGGAGGGGACATCCATCGCGATCGGGACGTAATAATCGGAGAAGCATTCGTTCCAAGCGGCGACGACGCGGGATAACGGAACGTCGGCCAATCGTTCCAACCGGAGTTGGGTCATAAGAGAGCCTCCTCAAAAGATAAAAGTTCTATGATGATCGAACTCTGTTAAGTTAGTGGGAGCATATTCCATCCGTGGAGGATTGTCAACGGTTTTTCTTCTCCGATTTCCGAGAAGTTTTTCGGTAAAAATCATCATTCCTCCCCGGGCGAACTGCGTGTAGAATGAAGAGGATGGAACTATGTAAAGGTTTACATACTTATTTATCACATACCATGGCGGAGGGGATTCCCGTACTATGGGCGATATGATTCGCGCGCGGGGGGTTACGCGGGTGTTCGGGCGCGGCGGTTCGGCCGTGCACGCGCTGCGGGGCGTCGACCTGACGGTGCCTGCCGGCAAGCTGGTCGCGCTGCGGGGACGGTCCGGCTCGGGCAAGACGACGCTCATCAATCTGCTCGGCACGCTCGACCGGCCGACGGACGGAATGATCGAGCTGGACGGCGTCGACACGACGCGGCTGACGGATCGGCAGCGGGACGAATTGCGGCGGACTCGGATCGGACTCATTTTCCAATCGTATGCATTGGTTCCTTACATGTCGGGGCTCGAAAACGTCGAGTTCGGCCTTCGGCTGTCGGGGGTGACGCCGTCGGCTTCCCGAGACCTTGCAGAGAAAGCGCTGTCATTGGTGGGGCTGAAGAAAAGGATGCATCACCGCCCTTTCGAGCTGTCCGGCGGCGAGCAGCAGCGCGTGGCCGTCGCCCGCGCGATCGCGCATCGACCGAAGCTGGTGCTCGCGGACGAGCCGACCGCCGAGTTGGACAGCCGCACGGGACTGTCGATCGTCGGACTGTTCCGGGAGCTCGTAGAGAACGAAGGTCTTTCGATCGTCATGACGACGCACGACCCGGCGATGATGGAAATCGTCGATCACGTGTATGCATTGGAGGATGGGGTCATTGTTTAATCCAGGGAACATGCGCAATCGACGGGCGTGGCTGCTGCCGTTGGCGGGAACGGCGTTGGCCGTCGCCCTTAGCGGCTGCTCGCTGCTACCGAAGGAAGAGGAATCGCTGGCGCCCCCGCTCGTGAAGCCGAGCGAAGACAGCGTGCAGACGGCCGTGGCGAAGCGCGGCGAAATCGTGAAGTACGTGCGGGGGGTCGGCGCTTTCGAATCGACGGCGATCGTCTATCATGCGCTTAAGGAGCCGGGGGCGATCGTGGAGTCGATGGAGGTGAAGGCGGGCGACGTCGTGAAGCGAGGCGACGTCCTCGTCCAGTTCCAGGTGGGCGATCTCGACTTGGCCGTGCAGGAGCAGGAGCTCGCGGTCATGTACGCGGAGAGGAGCTACCGGGAAGCGACGGCGTCGGGCGACGAGGAGCTGACGGACATTCGTCGGCTCGAGTTGAACATCGCGAAAACCCGGCTCGAGAAGACGCGGACGCGGCTCGCCAGTCTGCAGCTGACCGCGGAATCGGACGGCGTCGTCGTCTACGCGGAGAAGCTGGAGCGGAACGAAAAGGTGGACGACGGGCGCACGCTCGTCTCGGTCGCCGACCCGTCGGAGCTGCGGCTGACGTACGAGGCGGCGAATCGTTCGGCGCTCGCGGGCGTCAAACCCGGCATGCCGGTCGAGATCGATTTCAAGGGCGTATCGCTTGCGGGCACGGTCGCGCAGACGCCGGATTCGGCGCCGGCGACGCTCAATCCGCAGTTGTCGGACATGTACTCCAGAACGCTGTACGTTACGCTCGACCAGGTGCCGGAGGGGGCGGCGATGGGCGAGCTGGCCGACATCCGCATCGCGACGGAACGGAGCGACGACACGATCATCATCCCGCGCGGCGCGCTTCGAAGCTACTTCGGCCGCACGTACGTCCAAGTCATCGAAGGGGAGAGCCGCAAGGAGTTCGACGTCGAGAAGGGCGTGGAGACGTCCACCGAGGTGGAGATCGTGAAGGGGCTTGCCGAAGGGGCCGTCGTCATTTTGCAATAAGCCGAAGGTAGAGGGTGTAGACGAATGATTCAGATGGTGCTTCGCAAAATGGCGAACAACCGGTGGCTGCAGCTGTGTCTGCTCGCCGGGTTGGTCGTGACCGTGGCGCTGGTCAGCAGCATTCCGGTTTATACCGATGCCGTGCTGCAGCGCATGCTGGTCAAGGATTTGGAGCTGCTGCAGACGGACGATAACGTCTATCCCGGCTCGCTCTGGTCCCGCGTATACGTGAGGGACGAAGACGACCCCGCGAAGGCGGTACGGTCGATCGCCGCGATCGATGCGTATGCGACCGAAGCGGGCGAGCGGCTGCCCGTCCCCGTGGTGCATTACGTGCGGGAGCGGGAGAGCGTGCAATTCGCCGCCGTGCCCGCCGCCGAAGGCGGCGCGGACCCGACGGTCGACCGCTTCGCGAAGCTCGGCGCCATCGAGGGGCTCGAGACGAACGCGAAGCTGGTCGACGGGCGCTGGCCGGACCCGGCGGCCGCCGCGAACGGCGTGTACGAAGCGGTCGTCTTCGGGAACGCGCTGAACAAGCTGCGCATGGTGCTCGGCAACGAGTTCCATATGGTCCTTCGGAACCAGCCGGGGCCGGTGACGGCCGACGGCAAGCCGATCGTCGTGAAGGCGGTCGGCGTCGTCGAGCAGGCGAGCGAACGGGATTTGTTTATTTACGGCGGGAATACGGCCCGCTACGACAACGTCTTCCTGCTCCCGTTCGACACGTACGTCGCGTCGTTCGGCGGCGCCGATCAGCCGCTGCGTCCGCTGACGGCGACGTGGTATTACGCGGTCGACCATACGGAGCTCACGCTCGACAACGTGAGGCAATACATGCGCGTCGGCGCCGATCTGGAGCGATTCATGACGCCGCTGTTCGAGACGCACGCGGTGAACAACGCCGCGGGTACGACGATCGTCTCGTACTTCGATCGCGAGGAGCAGCTCCGGAAGCTGTTGTGGGCGCTGAACGTCCCCGTGCTCATCATGCTCGGCGTCTTCCTGTTCATGGTATCGAATCTGCTCGTCAACCGGCAGAAGACGGAAATCTCCGTCCTGCGCAGCCGCGGCGCGAGCCGATTGCAGATCGTGCTGTCGTACGCGACGGAGGGCGTCATTCTCGGGGCGGTCGCGCTGGCCGTCGGCCCGCCGCTGGCGCTCGGGCTGACGACGTGGCTCGGCGCGTCGAACGGCTTTCTTACGTTCGTGCAGCGCGCGGCGCTCGACGTCCGGCTTGACGCCGAGGTATATCGATACGCGTCGTACGCGGTCGGCGCTTCGTTCCTGATGACGATGATCCCGGCGGCGATCGCCGCGCGCGCCACGATCGTCGAACGCAAGCGCGAGCAGTCTCGGGCGTCGAAGCGTCCGCTCTGGCAGACGATCGGGCTCGATCTGATCTTGATCGCCGTGTCGCTGTACGTCTACAGCGACTTCGAACGGCAGATGAGCCGCGCGGTATCGCTCGGCGCCGCCGGACAGCAGGTCGCCGTCGATCCGCTCCTCTTCTTCGTGCCCGCGCTGTTCATGGCCGGCTTCGGCTTGCTGCTGCTGCGCATCTATCCGTGGGGGATCCGGCTGCTGTATTGGAGCGGGCGGAAGTGGTGGCCGCCGTCGCTCTTTTCCATCCTGCTCGATATCGGCCGCGGCGGCGCCCGCTACCATTACCTGATGATCTTCCTCGTCCTGACGGTCGGCATCGGGATGTACAGCGCCAGCGCCGCGCGAACGATGAACCAGAATTTAGAAGATTCGATTCGTTACGCGATCGGGGCGGACTTGCGGCTGACGACGCGCTGGGAAAACAACGCCCCGCCGCCGACGATGGGCGGAGCGCCGGTCCCGCAAGCGGCGAGCGCCGACGAGGCGCCGCCGATCGTCCAGTACATCGAGCCGCCGTTCGCTCCGTACGAGTCGCTGCCGGGCGTGGAGAGCGTCGCCAAGGTGTTCGTCAAGAAGGACGCCTTCATGGAGAGCCAGACGACGAACGGCGCGGTGCAGCTGTACGGCATCGAGACGGACCGGTTCGGGAGGACGGCCTGGTTCCGGAACGGGCTGCTGCAGCATCACTTCAACGAGTACTTGAACTTGATCGCGGAGACGCCGTCCGCCGTGCTCGTCTCGCGGACGCTCGCGGAGCAACGCTCGGTCGGCGTCGGCGATACGCTCAGCGTGCGGTGGGGCAGCCGGGAGCCCGCGTTGTTCACCGTGTACGGCGTCGTCGATTACTTCCCGAGCTTCTCGCCGCTGCCGGAGAAGGACGCGCCCGTCATGACCGACGGTACGCCGGTCGCGCCGATGATGATCGTCGGCAACCTGTCGTATATCCAAAACCGGATCGCGCTCGAGCCTTACGAGGTATGGATGAAGCTGGAGCCGGACGCCTCTCGGCAAGAGGTGTTCGACGCCATTCGGGAGCGCGGCTTGCCGATCATGAACGCGAACGATACGCGCGAGCGTCTCCTTCGGATGAAGAACGACCCGTACCAGCTGTCGATCAACGGCGTCATGACGCTCGGCTTCCTCATCTCCGTGCTGATCAGCTTTATCGGATTTTTGCTGTATTGGATCTTGTCCATGCAAGGGCGGGCGATGCAATTCGGCTTGTTCCGCGCGATCGGGATGTCGTTCCGGAGCCTGCTCGGTCTGCTGGCCGTGGAGCAGCTGCTCACGACCGCCGCGGCGCTCGTCTTCGGCATCGGCACGGGGGTGCTCGCCTGTCGGTTGTTCGTGCCGCTGTTCCGCCTTGCGTTCGAGCCGTCCGCGCAAGTGCCGCCGTTCCGCGTCTTGATCGAAGCGGCGGATATGATCGGACTCGGCGCGCTCGTCTGCGTGATGATCCTGGCAGGCTTCGCTGCCCTCGGCTGGATCGTATCCCGCATCCAGATGCACCAAGCGCTGAAGCTCGGGGAGGATTAACCGATGATTGTGTGCGAGGATTTGGTTAAAATTTACAAGAGCGCCGATCTCGAAGTGTTCGCGCTCCAAGGGCTCGACTTGCGCGTGGAGCAGGGGGAGCTGATGGCGATCATCGGCAACAGCGGCAGCGGCAAGTCGACGCTGCTGAACATGCTGGGCGGGCTGGATCGGCCGTCGGCCGGGAGGCTTACCGTGAACGGCGTCGACCTGCTGAAGTGCTCGGAGAAGGAGCTCATCCGCTATAAGCGGGAGAGCGTCGGCTTCGTCTGGCAGAACAACGCGCGCAACCTGATCCCGTATTTGACGGCGCTGCAGAACGTCGAGCTGCCGATGCTGCTGAAGGGCCGCAAGCGCAGGCTTCGCGCCCTCGAGCTGCTCGAGGCGGTCGGCCTCGGCCACCGGGTGAACAACAAGCTGCAGCAGCTGTCCGGCGGGGAGCAGCAGCGCGTGGCGATCGCCATCGCGCTCGCCAACGAGCCGCGGCTCGTGCTGGCGGACGAACCGACCGGCTCGGTGGACAGCAAGATGGCGGACCAAATTCTCGACCTGTTCCGCCTCGTCAACCGCGAATACGGCGTCACGGTCGTCATCGTCACGCACGACCCGATGCTCGCGAAGAAGGTCGATCGGGTCGTCGCGATCCGAGACGGGAAGACGTCGTCGGAGATGATTCGCCGCACGAGCTACGCCGAAGAACTGGCGTCGCTGAAGGGCGAATCCGCGGCCGCCGCCGAGGAAGAGGCGACGCACGAGGAATTCGCGGTCATGGACCGGGCGGGGCGGCTTCAAATCCCGGAGGCTTATCTGGAGCAAGCCGGCTTGAAGTCGTCGCCCCGGGTGCGGGTGAAGATCCAAGACGGCGCGATCGTGCTGACGCCGCCGGAGGAGTGAAAGTGTCGAAGAATGTTTGCGGGTCGCCGTTGAGGCGGCCTTTTTTTCATTTCGCGGACGGCGAACGGTTTGGGAACAAGGGTCAGCGTGCGGAACGAAAGGAACCTGAAGCGGGGAGCGAGTGAGAAGACGTGTAGGTTGTCGTCGGGCGTTGGCGGCGTGAACCATGGTTTTTCTTTACAACCCATAATCCAGTAATTATAGTTATACGAAATATAATGACGCATGGGCATGAATCGGGGGAGGGTGCGATGCTGTCAATTGGGAAAGCGCTTACGGAAAATCGGACCTGGCGCCGAAAAGGGGGGCGGGGCATGAAACATCAAGTGTTCGTGAAGCTGCTGGTCGGCTTCTTGTTGGTCGCCGTCCCGATGGAGGCGATCGCCCTCGCGACGAGTTGGTACGGCGCAAAGGTCGTTCTGGAGGAGACGAATCAGTCGATGGAGGAGAAGTTGTATTTCTTCGCCAGCTTCCTCGAGGAGGAGCTCTCCAACGTAAATCAGATGCTCGTCTCCGTCAGCATGGACACGGACTTAATGGAATACGCCTTGCAGCGGAGCGACGAATTTTCGTATCCGAACGTCATTACGTTCGACCGCCTCACGAGCAAACTGAAAATTTTGCAGTTTTCCAGCGAGTATATCGTGGACGTCTTTATGCTGCTGCCGCAGTCGAACGAGGTCGTAAGCGTGATGAACGGGTTTAAGCATATTCAGGAAAAGGAACGCGCCTACTCGCGGAAAATGCAGGACAGCGAGACGAACCGCTTTCTGCACGAGGACAAGCTCGTGTATTTCAGCGACAACGGCGACTTCGTCTTGGGCGTGGAAATTTCCCAGGCGCATATCGTCGAGTCGCTGCGATCGCATCAAGGGAACGCGGAGTATCACGTATTCATCAAGGACCGACTGCAAGACGCGGTGCTGTCCCCCCGGAAGCTGACCGCGGACGAACAGGCGACGATCGAGCGGATCGGTCGCGACCCCGGCGCCATGGACGACCTCGTCGTGCAGGAGACCGAGTCGAAGGACAGGCTGTTCAGGATCGGCTTTTACGCTTCGAAGGCGGAGGTGCTCGGGCCGTTTCATTCGCTGCGGACGTGGTTTTGGGCGCTGACCTGCTTCGCCGTCTTCGTCATTGTGCTGTTTTCGCTGTTCATTAATCAGCAAATTCAAGCGCCGCTTGCGCTCATCGTCAGGTCCATGAAAGAGGTCGAGCGCGGGAAGTACGGCGGGCGGCTCGCGCTTCGGAAGAACGACGAGTTCGGTTACGTGTATAAGCAGTTCAACCGGATGGCGGAGCAGCTGCAGACGTTGATCCAGGAAGGGCTCGAGCGGAAAATTCAATTCCAACGCGCGCAGCTGCGCAGCCTGCAGTCGCAAATCAATCCGCATTTCCTATACAACTGCTTCTACAACGGGTACCGGATGGCGAAGTCCGGCCAAACCGACAACGTCGCGAAACTGTGCAAATTCCTTGGCGATTACTTCCGTTTCGTCACGTATTCGAATGACAAGGACGTGCCGCTCTCCGACGAGCTCAAATACACGACGACGTATCTCGAAATTCAGAAGATCCGGTTTTCGGACCGTCTGAGTTTCGACATCGATTGCCGCGTGGACGCGAGCGCGTACTTGGTGCCGGGGCTCGTGCTGCAGCCGCTGGTCGAGAATGCGTTAATCCATGGGTTGGAGCAGCGGGAAGGAGCGACGCGGATCGAGGTGCGGATCGTCGAGGAGGGCGAGGCGATTCGAGCGGAGGTGTCGGACGACGGTCCGGGCATCGACGAGGCGCAGCTGCACCGCATTCGCGAGCTGCTCCGACAGACGGAGAATGAGACGGAACATTTCGGCTTATGGAATATTGAATGGCGGCTTCGCTATCGGTTCGGGGAAGACGGCATGCTGTCGATCGGTCCCCGCACGGACGGGGCGGGCACTCTCGTCTCGTTCGTCTTCCCGAAAGTCGCAGCAAGGAGAGGAGCATAATCGTATGTACCACTTATTGATCGTAGACGATGAGGCGAACATCGCCGAAGGATTGGCCGACCTGTTTCGAAGAGCGGGGCTCCCGCTCGAGCGTATCGAGACCGCGTATTCGGCGTCGCAAGCGTTGGAGCGCTGCCAAGTCGAGCCCGTCGACATCGTCATCTCCGACATTCGCATGCCCGGCATGAGCGGGCTCGAACTGCTCGAACGCATGCGCGAGACGTGGCGGCATGCAATCGTCATTTTCCTGACCGGGTACGCCGATTTCGAATACGCCAAGCGCGCGCTGCGAGGCCAAGCGTTCGATTATTTGCTGAAGCCCGCGGACGACGAAGACGTCGTCGCGGCGGTCGAGCGGGCGATCGCCGCGCACGACGAGGAGATGCGGCCGACCGCCGTCCGGGATGCGACGAAGCCGGAGCGGGAGAAGCCGGCCCTCCCGAAACGGGCTACGGACGATGCGTTCCTCCAGGGACTTCAGGCGTTCATCGCGGCGAATCTCGATCGGGATTTGTCGCTCGAGACGCTGGCGGGGAGATTTTACGTCAATCCTTCGTACTTGTCGCGCATCTTCCATCAGCAGGCGGGGGAGCAGCTCAGTCAATACATCGAGCGGAGGAAGATGGAAGCCGCGAAGTCGCTGCTCGCGGATGCGCGGCTCAAGGTGTACGAAGTAGCGGTGCGGGTCGGGTACCGCAATCCGAATTATTTCGCGAAGGTGTACCGCAAGTCGTTCGGGGTGTCGCCGCACGAATATCGCATGCAAATCGGCGTCGAGCAAGATCGGTAAAGATTTTGTCCGAAAGTAAATACATTGTTCTACTCGGGGAATGCAAGCGCTTTCTATAATGAGAGAGGAACAGAGAACGAGGAGGGGTTACGTTGAACAAGTGGGCAGCAGGAAGTTTAAGCGTCGTTCTTCTCGGCACGGTCCTCTCGGCTTGCGCCGATCCGACCGCGACGCAAGAGGAAACCGCGCAGCAAGGAAGCACCGAACCGGCCGCGCCAGCGGCTTCGGCTCCGCCGGATCCGTATAAGAAATTCGATCCGCCGATCGCGATGTCGACGCTCTACGCCATCGACGAGTCGAACGCGTTCCCGGAAGGCGAGGATCCGGAGAACAATCCGATGCATCAGCTGTTCTTGGACGAGATGGGCATCGACGTCAAAGCGAAAATCGTGACGACGCCGAGCTCGCGGGAAGAGAAGCTTCAGCTTGCCATCACGAGCCGGGACATTCCAGACTTCGCGATCGTGAATCAGTCGAAGCTGAATCAGCTCATCCGCGGCGACATGGCGGAGGATCTGACGGATGTGTACGAGAAATACGCCTCCGACAATTTGCGCGAAGTGCTCGAGCAGAACGGCAAGAAGTTGTTCGAACCGGCGATGCGCGACGGGAAAATTTACGCGCTGCCGGCGCCGACGACGATTTACGACTACACGCCGGTACTGTGGGTGCGCAAGGACTGGCGGGAAAAGCTGGGGCTGCCCGAGCCGACGACGATGGAGCAAGTGTTCGACATGGCGGAGAAGTTCACGACCGACGATCCGGACGGCAACGGGAAGAACGATACGCTCGGTTTATACCTCAACAAAGACTTGAACGGCGTAAACTTTATCTTGAACGCGTTCGGCGTCTACCCGGACACGAATAACACGAACGCGAACATGTGGATCAAGGACGCGCAGGGCAATTATTTCAGCGGCTCGACCGATCCGAACGCGAAGCCGGTCTTCGAGCGGTTGGCGAAGCTGTACGCGATGGGGGGCATCGACCGGGAGTTCGCGATCAAGGATGCGGCGAAGGCGAACGAATTGATCGCCTCGAACCAGATCGGCATTTACTTCGGGCAGTTTTTCTCCCCGCTCTGGCCTTTGATCGACTCGAAGAAAAACAACCCGTCGGCGGAATGGGAAGCGTTCTCCGTTCCCGCCGCGGAAGGGAAAGGTCCTTACGTCCCGGGCGTGCCGCATAACGCCTACGGCTGGGTATACGTGAAGGAAGGGTTCGAGCATCCGGAAGCGCTCGTCACGATGATGAACTACATCTCCGACGGGTACGGCGCGCCGTGGCTCGTGGAGGACGGCCCGACTACGTTCCAGCAGACGTACGAGAAAGTGGCGAGCGATCCGAAATACGCGAACAAAGGCTTGAACAACTGGATGCCGCTGCAAATCGCCGGAAACATCAACTGGGGCCCGGTGTTCAAAGAAGCGTTCGACTCCGGCGACAAGGAAGGGCCGGCCGCGAAGCGGGCCGACTACCTGCGCATGTTCCAAGAGGGCATCGACGGCTGGGGCTGGAAGAAGACGTATCTGGAAGGGTACATGAAGACGGAATACGATCAAGTGCGCTACTCCGACTACAGCGGACCGCCGACCGATACGCTAACCAAGACGGAGTCGATTCTCAACAAAGAAAAGCTCGAGGCGTACATCGCCTTCATTATGGGGGCGCGCGAGATCGAGTCGTTCGACGAATTCGTCGCGACGTACAACAAGCTCGGCGGCAGCAAAATCGCCGATGAGATGAAGGCTTACGATAACGAGTAACGCGCGGGCGTTCCGGGGCGACGACGACTCGACGTTCGCCCCCTCCTCTTCCCCGTTCGAAAGAAGAAAGCAGGTGAATCGACGAACATGAGAGGCGCAAAGCTGGGAAAGACGTGGCAGCTGCACGGCATGATGCTGCCGGGCGTCGCGTTGGTATTGGTGTTCATGTATTTGCCGCTGCCGGGCATCGTGCTCGCGTTCAAGGACTTCATCCCGTCCCGGGGCATCTTCGGGTCGGAATGGGTCGGTCTCGAGACGTTCGAGTACATGATGTATTTGCCCGATTCGCTGCAGGTGTTTTGGAACACGCTGAAAATCGCGTTCCTTAAGATCGTATTTAACTTCCCGGTACCGATCTTGGTCGCCGTGCTGCTGAACGAAGTGCGCAAAGCGGCCTTCAAGCGAACCGTGCAGACGATGATCTACCTGCCGCATTTCCTGTCGTGGGTTATTTTGTCGGGCATCTTCATCGACTTGTTTTCCCAGACGGGCATCGTGAATCAAGCGCTCGGGTGGTTCGGCGCGAAGCCGATCTTCTTCATGGGCGATCCGGGGCACTTCATACGCATGTTGGTCGCTACCGACGTGTGGAAAAACTTCGGGTACTCTACGATCATCTACTTGGCCGCGATTACGGGCATCGACGAGTCGCTGTACGAATCGGCGGTGATCGACGGCGCGAACCGGTTCAAACAAGTGCTGCATATCACGCTTCCGAGTCTCGGACCGATCATCTTGCTCGTCCTGACGCTCAGTCTGGGCGGCATCTTGGATGCGGGATTCGACCAAGTGTTCAATATGTACAATCCGCTCGTCTGGTCGACGGCCGACATTATCGACACGTACGTGTACCGTCTGGCCATCGTCGACGCGAACTACAGCTTGGGCACGGCGATCGGTCTGCTCAAGTCCGTCGTCGGCTTCATCCTGATCGTGACCAGCTACCTGCTTGCGAGAAAATATTCCGACTACACGATCTTCTAAGGAGGTGACGGTCATGCCTACGACGACGCGCTCCGCAGGCGGTATCGCTTTCCAAATCGCCAATCACGCGTTCCTCGCGATCGCCGCGGCGCTCTGTCTGTTCCCGGTGCTGCACATCGTCGCCGTATCGTTCAGCGGGGCGGGGCCGGCCGCGGCGAACGCCGTCGTATTATGGCCGGTCGAGTTTACGGTATCGTCTTACGCCTCGTTGTTCTCTAGGGCGCCGTTCCTGGACGCGTTCGGCGTCTCCGCCGTGCGCGTGGCGATCGGCGTCGCGCTCAATACGGCGCTGACGCTGCTGATGGGCTATCCGCTGTCGAAGACGCGGCGGGAGTTCCCCGGGCGTAACCTGTACATGTGGCTGCTCGTGTTCGTCATGCTGTTCAACGCCGGCCTCGTGCCCAACTACTTGCTTATTAAGTCGCTGGGCCTCATCGATTCGATGTGGGCGCTCGTGCTGCCGTCGGCGGTGCCGATTTTCAACGTCATCTTAGTCATGAATTTTATGAAGATGCTCCCGCGCGAAATCGAAGAAGCGGCGTTCATGGACGGCGCGTCGTATTGGGTGTGCTGGCGGACGCTGATTTTGCCGCTGTCGAAGCCCGTCATCGCGACGATCGTTTTATTCAGCTTCGTCATGCATTGGAACGCTTGGTACGACGGGCTCATCTACATGAACGACAACGGGAAGTATCCGCTGCAGACGTACTTGTACACCGTCATTCAGGACCGCGACGTCGCGACGATCGAACAAGCGAACGATTCGGCGACGGTCAACGGCGTCACGCTGAAGGCGGCGCAAATTTTCCTCGCGATGATTCCGATTTTGTTCCTATACCCGTTCTTGCAAAAATATTTTACGAAAGGGATCGTGTTAGGCGCGGTGAAAGGCTGACCTGCGCCGACGACGATGCCGATTCTCGAAACGAGGGATACCGATGCATCAAGCGTTCGAAACGATTCGTTGGGAGAAAGACCCGAGAACTCGGGCGTATGTCGACCCGACCCGCATCGTCTGGAAGTCGGAAGAGCCCGGCGCATTGGAAAACGAAGACGTGCTGCTGGCCGGATTGGACGGACAGTCGTCGCTGTCCGCGGTCCATCCGTTCATCCTGCGAAATCAAGGCTCCCCCGCCGGCATTGTGCTCGACTTCGGCGTCGAGCTGCACGGCGGCGTGCAAATTTGCGTCTGGCAAGGCGACCACCCGGAGCGGGTCGCGAAACTTCGCGTGCGGTTCGGCGAATCCGTCATGGAGGCGATGAGCGACATCGGCGGGGAGCGCAACGCGACGAACGCGCACGCGATGCGGGACGCGGTGATCGAGGTTCCGTACCTCGGGGCGACGGAGTTCGGCAACAGCGGCTTCCGCTTCGTGCGAATCGATCTTGTAGACGAGAACCGGTACCTCGAGCTGCGCAGCGTTCGCGCGGTGTTTCTGTATCGGGAGCTCGAATACAAGGGCAACTTCCGGTGCAGCGACCCGCTGTTGAACGAAATTTGGACGACAGGCGCGTACACCGTCCATCTGAATATGCAGGACTACCTCTGGGACGGCATCAAACGGGACCGGCTCGTCTGGACCGGCGACATGCACCCGGAGACGTCGACGATTCAAGCCGTGTTCGGCGATCACGACATTGTGCCGAGGAGCCTCGATTTCAAGCGCGACCGGTATCCGCTGCCGCAGTGGATGACGATGCCGACGTATTCGATCTGGTGGCTGCTCATTCATCACGATTGGTATATGCAGAACGGCGACTTCGCGTATCTTGCGGAGCAGCGGGCCTATTTGACCGGGTTGCTGCGCCAGCTGACGGAGGTCGTCGGGGAGGACGGTTCGATCGACATTCCGTTCCCGTTCCTCGATTGGCCGTCGTCCTCGAATCCCGTGGGCGTTAAAGCCGGCGTACACGCGTTGTTCGTCTGGGCGTTCGAGATCGGCGCGAAGCTGTGCCGGCTGCTCGGCGAAGAGGAGACGGCCCGGCTGTGCGATGCGTACGAGACGAAGCTGCGGGGGTTCGTTCCCCCGCACAACGGCAGCAAGCAGGCGGCCGCGCTGCTCGCGCTGACAGGGCTAATGGATCCGGCCCTGGCGAACGAGACGGTCATCGCGCCGCAAGCGCCGAAAGGGTACTCGACCTTCTATGGGTATTACATTCTGAAGGCGCGAGGCGCCGCCGGGGACGTGACGGGCGCGCTGCAGAGCATCCGGGAATACTGGGGCGGCATGCTGTCGCTCGGCGCGACGACGTTCTGGGAAGACTTCGACATCGACTGGCTCGACCATGCGGCGCGCATCGACGAAGTGACGCCCGAAGGGAAGGTCGACGTCCACGGGACGTACGGCGGCTATTGCTATCAGGGCTACCGCCACAGCTTCTGCCACGGGTGGGCGTCCGGCCCGACGGCATGGCTTGCGGAATATGTCTTAGGCGTACGCGTCGAAGAACCGGGCTGCCGCACGATTCGCGTCGCGCCGGACTTGGGCGACCTGGACTGGGCGGAGGGGACGTACCCGACCCCGCACGGCATCGTGCGCATTCGGCACGAGAGGCGCGAGGACGGCTCCGTCGCGACGTCCGTAGAAGCGCCGGAAGGCGTGACGATCATCCGATAGACGACTTCCCGATCGAGAGGAGCGGTTCTCCGTTATGACGACGCAATATCCGATCCGAACGTACTACCCCGTCACCGACCGTATGTCGACGCTGTTCCGGAAGGAAGCCCGGCGGATGGGCTGGAACGGCGGGACGTTACGCGAGCTGGAAGCGTGGCGCGCCGACGTCAAGGCGCGGCTGCGGGAGGTGTTGGCGCTGGATCGGTTCGAGTCTTGTCCGTTGGAGCCGCGACGGCTGGAGTCCGAGACGCTGGACGGGTACCGGCGGGAGAAGTGGATCATTCAGACCGAGCAGGGCGTGTGGATGCCGTTCTTTCTTCTCCTGCCGGAGGGGCTGCGGCCCGGCGAACGCCGTCCGGCGTTCGTGAACCCGCACGGACATCTGGCGGGCAAATATTACACGGCCGGCGTAGAGGAAATTCCGTTCATCCGCGACAAGCTGAACGGCAAGCCGCCGTTCGCCGTCGAGCTCGCGCGCCAAGGGTACGTCGTGTTTTGCCCGGATGCGAGAGGGGCGGGCGAGCGGCGGGAGTGGATGAAGCAATCGGACAGCGAGCCGGACTTCCTGGGCAATACGTGCACGCCCATCAGCCAAATGGCGATCAGTCTCGGCTATACGCTCGCGGGGATGATGACGTGGGACCTGATGCGGCTGCTCGACTACATCGAGACGCGCGGCGACTGCGACGCCGGCCGGGTCGGCTGCGGCGGCATGTCGGGCGGCGGCATGCAGACGTTGTGGCTCGCGGCGATGGACGACAGAGTGTCCTGCGCCGTCGTCAGCGGCTACTTCTATGGTTTCCACGATTCTCTTCTCGTGTTATCGCACAACTGCGGATGCAACTTCGTGCCGAACCTATGGAAGTATGTAGACATGGGCGACATCGGCGCGCTGATCGCGCCGCGTCCGCTCTTGATCGAGACGGGCGTCCGCGATCCGCTTAACGGGAACGACGGCATGGCGAACGTCTTCCCGCAGACGGACATCGCGCGCGGCGCTTACGCGGCGTGCGAAGCGAAAGACCGGCTCGTCCATCACGTGTTTGACGGCGGCCACGAATGGAACGGGGAGAAGACGACCGCGTTCGTCGACCGTTGGCTGCCGTTCTGACCGTGCAAGACAAGAAAACCCTTGATTCGAAGCGGCCGAGGAGCCGTCTTCGCGTCAAGGGTTTTGCGCTGACCGGAAGCGGGGACTTCGCCCGCTTCGAACCGCCTACAGCAGCCGGTCGGCCTCGATGCCGAGCTTCTTCAGCAGTTCGATCGCCTGAAGCTTCTCGTCCTCGGACAAGCCGGATACCGCGCGGTGCAGCGCCGAGGCATGCTTCGGGAAGATCGACTCCATGAGCCGATTTCCCTCTTCGGTCACCTCCGCGTACGTGACGCGGCGGTCCTCGGCGCAGTTGCGCCTCCGGACATAGCCCGCCTTTTCCAACTTATCGACCGTATACGTGACGCCGCCGCTCAAGATCAGCAGCCGGGAGCCGATCTGTTGGAGCGGAATCGGACCTTTATGATACAGCAGCTCCAATACGGCGAATTCCGTAGGATTCAAGCCGTACGTCTTAATATCTCGAGTAGAGTGCTCGGAGACGCTGCGGAACGCGCGATTGAGCACGCGGAACAACCGGAGCGACCGCTCGAACTGTTGATCCATCTCGTCCATGCACAATCCTCCTCCGGATGAACCGTTTACATACCATCATAGGTAACGAACGGCGCCGCGTCAAATGGGAATCGGGGGAGAACCGGGAAGAATCGGTAAATTTTCATGGTGAAACGCTTCGAACCGGGACATACTGAATGGTATCGCAAACTCCCCGTTCGAAAGGATGGAATCACCCTATGCGCGAGCCGACGATCCGGCTGCAATTCCGCAATCATGAAGCGGCGTACGAGGCGTTCGAGACGCTGCAGGAGCTTGGGTACCGGCCGGAGCTTGCATCCGACGACTGCGGCCCCGAGCTCGACATTCATATCGAAAACAACGACGTTCAATCCGCGCTCGAAATCGCGCACGAGTTCGGCGGCCACCTGCTCGAGCGCGGCGCCGAGCGGCCGGAGCGGATCGACTTCGATCCGGACGACGTTTCCATCCCGGCGCACGCGGTGACGGAGGATTTCTCCGAGCGCTACATGAGCGGCGCGAGCGACGACTTCCTCGGCGACGAATACGACGTCGTGCGCGAGATGCAGGAAGGTTACCGCGACAGCGTGCACTGAGCCGCGGGCCGCAAACGAGAAAGGCCGCTCCCTCAAAATTGAACTGTGACCCGTAAGATGGACACTTTGAAAAAAGTGACCCTCTTACGGGTCATTTGTGTTTTAATCAGACTACACGAGGATGCGGGGCTGAC